>DATKGB010000273.1:0-5120 GCA_035544315.1 Verrucomicrobiia bacterium | reverse complement strand
CACCGACGGTGCAAACGGGCAGTTTGGGAACCGGAGGAACCGGCACCGGCCAAAGCGGAACGGGAACCGGCAGCGGCGGCGCGCCCCCCGCCGACGAACCGTGCGGTGAGGTTGACTTCGTGGTCGACGGCAACCCGCGTTACGATCCGGCGACGCAGTTCTATATCTACGACAACGTCAGCATCTCGGTCCGATTACCCGACGGAAGCCATCAGCAGATTGCGCTGGACTATCCGTGGCGCTATAAGGACGAAGCCGGCGATCCGTTCCAACACACCGATCAGCTGATTCTCTTTGAGTTCCCGCCGGTGGCCTTGCGGGCCGCGGAGCCGCCGCTGGTTCAGTACGTGATGACGCATAGCACCCCGGAAGGTTTTACCAAGCTCAATCGCTGCCCGCCTTAGTGGATCGAAGTGCGGGCTTCGAGCGCTTGGGTCGCTACGGCCGACAGCGCGCTTAGATGCGCGCGCGTTTGCTCGTCGAGCCCTCTGCGATTTAACGCCGCGTTGGCGCTGCTTTGCAGTTGGACCAACGATTGACGCGCGAGTGCGGCGGCATCGCTAGGCGTGCCGGCAGCGGGCGACACCCACATCGCGCCAAGGCGCTTGGCAAAGCGCATTTGCAAGTTGCGCCGAACGAGCCCGTCTTTGGCGACACCCCCGTTGCCGATGTCGCCCAGAATCGTCGCGTTGGACCAATCGAACAGATCGGCCAGCGACATCGTCGTGCCGTTGCCGTACTTGCCCGAAAGATCGTCGATGCGCTGCAGCGTCAATGGAGCAAAGATTTCGCCCAACACCGATTCTTGCGCGGTGGCGGCCAACGCCGCCGGCGAGATGTCGTGCCGCGGCGTTGGGTTGTAGGCCCACGTGCCGCCGCCCGTCAGCGAACTGACTTCGATGTACGTCAAATGCCGCAGGACATCGGGATTGAACGTCCACGCGGCCTCCGAGAAGAGGCCGGTCGCTAGTTGATGCCACGCACGCAGGTCGAGACTGCGCGGCACCGCCGAGAGCGGGGCCCCCGCGCCCGGATCGCCCAAGTTCGCTCGCGACAAATACTCGCCGCCGATCACGTGCGCGGCCATGGTCGCACAACGCGAGTATTGCCCGGCTTGCGCGGTGAACGCGCGGCGCGCCTCGTCATAGGGCTGGCCGCGTTGCGGGAACGATTTGTCGATCGAGTTCATCAAGTTGTGGAACAGTCCGGTTTGCACGACGCACCACGCGAGCGGGTCGTTGGTCAAATCGTCCTGCTGGACGCGCGGATCGATCGCGTGACCGAAGTTGAAGAAAGCGTCTTCATCCGAGGCAAAGCGATAGGTCGGATCGCTCCATTTCGAAGCCCAACCGCGCAGCGTCGGCAATTCGCTTTGGGCGGTCGTCGCGCCCGGAACCGCCTCGTAGCCGTAGCGAACGGCGTAGTAGTCGTACGGTCCTAAAACGAGTTGGACATATTCGCCCTGGGGCGTTCCCTTGGGCCACAGGTTGATCGGAGCGTACTCCATTACCGAGGTCGCGACGCCGTATTTTTCCGTGAAGCGCTTGCTCTGCAGATCTTTGGCCGTATAGGCCATCGACCCGATAAAGTTGTGCTGCAGTCCGAGGTCGTGCCCCGATTCGTGCAGCACGACGCTGCGCAGATAGCCTTGCTCGAAAGCGTCTTCGTTGGCCTTGGTATCGGGGATGCCGCGAGCCGGCGCCACGATATAATGGAAATATCGCAACGCGGAACCCTCGATCGCGTCGACGTTGACGCCGACGTTGAGTTCTTCGCCGGTCCGCGGATCGTCGATCAGCAAGGCTTCGGCGCCGTATTGCGGCGAGGTCGTGTCGATCCAGCGAACCATGTTATGGCGAATGTCTTCGGAATCCCAGTTCGAATCGTCGGGCTGCTGTTGCACTTGAACCGCGTTGAGGATGCCGATCTTGGCAAACGCGTTGTTCCAGGTGAGCAGCGCCGCCCCGACCGTACCGCGATATTGGGTCGGAATGTCGTTGGCTAAGAAGAACACCAGCGGGTGCGTCGCGTTGGACGGCTGGCCCGGATGCTCGGGCTTGAAGTTCCAGCGCGTGACGTAGTTGATGTTGCGCGGCGTCGCTAGGTCGTTTTGGAAATCCAGCACCGGTTGCTCGAAGTAGCCGACGCGCGGATCGGCAATACGCGGAACGTAGCCGTCGTTGGGGGCGGCGATGATGTTGTACGTCATGCCGATTTCGATGCTTCGCGGATCGGGCACGTTGTCGATCGTGTCGGGCGAAGCGCTGGCAAAGGTCTGGCTGACGCGCAAGACGTCGTTGTCGGGAAAGGCCTTGGTCGACGTAAAGAACGAGCGCGTCGGATCCATGTGATAGCCGTGAGCCGGGTTGGGAATCGCTTGATCGAAAACGGCTTGGAAGTCGGCGATGTCGCCCAAGAACGGCGCCGCCGGAATGACGACGGTTCCGTCGGCGCCGACGGCCACGACCGGCACGACCGCAACGACCGAATTGGGGAGCGATTCGCGCGCGGCCAATCCTTGGGCCGTTGAGGCATCGACCTGCGCGAACGTGTTGGGCCAGCGCATCACGACCTTGTCGCCGATCCGCTCGAAACGAAAAAGGCGCGCGGGCGCCACGTACGGCTCGCCGGCGGCCGGGCCGAAACCGCCCAAACCCGTCGACGGAACCGACGATTCGATGAAGTCGGCACCCAGTTGCAACGCCGAGAGCACCAAATACGGCGACCCGTTCTTGGTGACGATTGGGATCAGCCCGGGCGCAACGGTCGCACCGGCGACAAACGCGGTATACGAGGCCGGAGCCTGTGCCGCGGATCCGGCACCCGGCGCTTGCTGCGCGTTGGCGGCAAGCGGCACGAGCAGCGCGCCGGCCGCGAGAACGGACATAAATAAAGAACGCTCGAACATCGCCCCTCCAAAAGATTGCTGTACCGGGTCAGTTTCGCGAACGCGTCGCACACCCTGCCGCCCGCGCGAAGGGCTGTCGAAGGGCCGTACTGTACAGAGAGCGCAGGATGTTGCGTACGTTTGCCAGCGACAATAACGCGCCGGTCGCGCCCGAGATTCTGCAGGCGCTCGTCGAGGCCAATCGCGGCGACGCGGTCGGCTACGGGCACGATCCCTTCACTGCGGCGGCGATCGCGCGGCTGCGAGGCGAGTTCGGGGCTGACGCCGACGTGTTCTTCGCGTTCAACGGTACCGGTGCCAACGTGATGGCGCTAAGCGCCGTTTTGCGTCCGTACCAAGCCGTCGTCGCGCCCGCCACCGCGCATCTCAACGTCGACGAGTGCGGCGCGCTCGAACGATTCGCGGGCTGCAAGATCGTGGCGATCGCCGCGCCCGATGGCAAACTGCGGCCCGCCGACCTCGCGCCGCTGGCAGGCAAGGCGCCCGACGCGCACCACGTCCAACCGCGCGTCATTTCGATCTCGCAGGCCACCGAGTTCGGCACGCTTTATACCCCCGACGAACTTCGCACGCTCTGCTCGTTCGCGCACGAACAGAGCTGGATCGTGCATCTTGACGGCGCGCGAATCGCCAACGCCGCGGCCGCGCAGAGCATCGGCTTGCGCGCGGCGACGCGCGACCTGGGCGTCGACATCTTGACGCTGGGCGGCACCAAGAACGGCCTGATGTTCGGCGAAGCCGTGATATTTTTCGATCCGGCACTGCACGGCGGTGCGGCCGAGTTCGCGCGCAAACAGACGACCCAGCTTGCGTCCAAGATGCGGTTTGTGGCCGTGCAATTCGATGCGTTGCTGCAAGACGGCCGCTGGAGACGTTACGCCGCGCACGCCAACGCGATGGCCGCGCGCCTGGCCGATCGCGTCGCGGGCATTCCGGGGGTTAGCATCACGCGCCCGGTCGAGATCAACGCCCTGTTCGCGACGCTCGACCGGGCTGCGATCGAACGCCTGCAAGCGGAGTTCTATTTCTACGTACTCGACCAAACGCGGCCCGAAGTCCGCTGGATGACGTCGCACGCGACCCGCGAGCAGGACGTCGACGCCTTCGCAGACGCGCTGGTCCGCGCGCTGAAGCCCGTCTGAGCGAGCGCTATTCCCAGTTGACTCCGAGGCGACGGGCCGCGCTGGAATTAGGGCTTGCCGGCGTTTTGTCGTCCGTTCCTTCGCGATGATCGCCCTTTGCGCGCCGTGCGCGCCTGCCCACCACGACGGCCAATCTCTGCTAGCCACGCATAGCCGTGTTCCGGGGTGAGCGGGTAGGCGAAATACCCCCGCCCGACAATGCTCTCTCGAGCGGCATAATCCTGAAACCCGTAGGCCAGAATCTCCAACATCCGCAACGCCCGCATCCCAGACGACTGCGGCAACCCGGTTCGATCGATGGCATAGAGACGGTGATTGTCGCAATCTACCGTAGAAACGTGCCCCGGGCCGTTCCAAAGAACCACTGACGGATGATGCCCACCCGTCACCCGATAGCGAACGCCGGCCCGAGCGCAGATCTCGCGGACAGTTGTCCGTCGAGCGTTCACAACCACACGACGCTCTTCACTGGATGCCGGATTGGGCGATTCGATCCAGAGATCAGCGCTCGCGAGTACGGGGCCGCTCATTTGCCGTTCCATGCCACATCAATCGTGCGGGCATGCTTCTGCATTTGTGTTACAAAGCGTTTTGTCTCGAAATCGTTCAAGCCTAAGATACGTCCGATATCTTTGCGCGCGATCACCTTGTGTAGCATCGTCGAACGCTCCACACTCTGAAGTGGCTTCAATAATTCCTGACGAGGCCGGTCCAATAAAGCCACCACCTTCACCAAGTCGCGGACGTCTTTTTCCCCTTTTTGCGTTCCTTGTCGATTTGCGGCGGCATCGAGTTTGAGAACCAGCAAATGCTCGAGGCTCGCGACGCGAACGCCATTGGTGACTTGCGCATACGCAACTAACGTGTCGTACGGAACACCGAGGTGATGCTGGTGTTCGACATAGACATCGATATCCTCGCCGTCGATAGTGACGCTATCTTTATTCAATCGCGGATTTCGTGAAAGCTCATACTCATCCCGAAGTTGGCTCTTCCCTGTTAACGACAGATAAAGATCTGCATCATGGCTGACTTCTTGGAATGCTTCGCCCAACGCGAACGCATGATAA
>DATKGB010000272.1:0-4460 GCA_035544315.1 Verrucomicrobiia bacterium | reverse complement strand
TACGGCGTGATCCGCTGGTTGCTCGCTCTCCCTCCGGAGGATACGCGCCGGCGACGCATCGCCGTCACGATCGGAATCGCGGCAAGTGTCGGCGTCCTAATGTTCTTTAAATATACAAAGTTCTTTGCGGCGATCTTCGGTTCGCTCTGCCACGGCGGCTGCATTAGCCTTGTACCCAACATCATCGTTCCGTTGGCGGTATCGTTCTTTACGTTTGAATTCGTCCACGCGATCGTCGATGTCTATATCGGAAAAATCAAGCGTGTCGGGTTCCGCGATTTTGCGCTGTTTGCGCTGTTTTTCCCAACGATGGTAGCCGGACCGATCAAGCGATACCAGAATTTCGTCCCGCAGATCGAGCAGGTCGCGAAGATGGACCGCCTCAACGGCTTGGTTTTTGCAAGCGGCGTCTTTCGCGTCATCCTCGGTTTAGCCAAAAAATCGATTATCGCGGATTCCATGAACCCGTTGGTTCAGCCGCTGCTCACGCCGGCACCGTATTACACGCATGCAGATTACTGGCTGGGAGCGCTAGCGTATACGGCGAAAATCTATTTCGATTTCACCGGCTACTCCGACATCGCAATCGGCTGCTCGCTGTTACTCGGTTTTCAGATTCTTGAAAATTTCGACCGTCCGTATTGGTCGGAGAACATTTCGGTCTTTTGGCGCAGATGGCATATCAGCCTCAGTTCGTGGATCCGCGACTATATTTTCATTCCATTGGGCGGCTCTCGGCGCGGCAAGATGTGGACCATCGCAAATCTCGCAATCGTTATGGGGTTGGCCGGACTCTGGCACGGTGCGGCCTGGCACTTTGTCGTATGGGGACTCTGGAACGGCGCTGGGATCGGACTGCACCGCGTTTGGACCGCGCTGGTTGGATCGCGCTTGCCCGAAGCGCTGCGGAGTTCGCGATGGCTCGCTGCGGCGTCGATCGTCGTAACGTTTTTGTTTACGGTTTTCGGGTGGGTGCTGTTCGCGGTCCCGAACGTAAAGACGGCGGGTGTCGTCTACCGTGAAATGGTCGCGTTGCAGGCGAGAGCGCCTTCGCCCATTCACACGTTGGGGGTGTGTGGCGGAACGTCGTTGGCCGAGTGCTTGGGCTGCCTTGACGACGTTGTCTGCTGAGCGAATTGCAATTCAAATTTGACGGACTTTTTTCAAAAGCGTTTCAAGCCGTTCGTTCAGGTGCGCAACTCATATTTCAAATTGTTTTACTCGCTTCGAGGCTGGCTTCTGCCGGTTCCGAGGGGGAAAAGCGAGACGAGCCCGCCAAGCGTTAGGCACGATCCGAAAAAACGACCGCTTCATCTTTATCGAGGACTGTACCGTGAATCGCATAGCCGGCGCTCTGCTCGCCGCCGTGATGATGGCCGCCATGCGGGCCTCCGTCTCGCCGGTTGCGGCGTCGACGCCGCAAGTCGTATCGGTTACGGCCTTCGGCGCGCGGTGCCAGGCCATTACGACCGATGGCACCCTCACTACGCTTTCTGCCAATGCGGCCGCGGGCACGAACACCTACGACGTCGCCTCGACGAACGACATAGTTGTGGGAGGCCAGGTCATCTTGGGTCAGCCGATGACCAAGAACGAGGATATCACTTACATTCAAAGCATTGCCGGCAGGACCATGACCGTGCGGGGCAACCTGGATTTTAGCCACAACATCGGAGACCAAGTGTTCGTCTCCGGCGGGTATGTGAGCGGCGCGGACGACACGGCGGCTATCGATTCCGCTATGGCTCACGCCTCGAAGATCGCGACGCCGGCTTATCCGGCAACGCTGCAATTCCCGGCAGGCAATTGCGCAATCTCAAGCGGGATCCATTTCAGCGCGAGCAACGTGTCCGTGGCCGGCGAGGGTATGTATAAGACCACCATTGTTGCCATGCCTTCTTTCAAATTCGACCCAGCGCACACTACCAGGAGCGCCAGCAGCGGTCAAGGAACTGGCATGATCGATCTCAATTCGGCTCAAGCGCCGCGCAGCGGTAGAAAGGACAACCGTCCGCAGGATCCGCTCACGCACGTCACCATCCGTGACATCGGCTTCGACCCACGCGCTGGATTTCAGACCTACCCCGCCCGCACCGGCCAGTTTACATTCATGCCGGTGTTCGAGAACAATCGCGCCCTGCAATTCGTAAATTTCGAGAATATCAATTGCAACCTCGGTACGACCCTCGCGTTTGGTGTTGATCTCACGAAATACTTTGCTTGTTTGGAAATCAAACTCGCAGTTGATTCCAAGAACTTCACGCACGACATCACCTTTGAGAATATTCGCGCTCGCAACGGAATCGGTAACATTCAAATGTCAACGGCTTTCGGATGCTGGGGCGCCATAACGGGTGACACCGCTTACAATATCACCCTGCGGAACATCAGCGACGTTGACGACCTGAACAATATCGACGATGATCGAGTCGTACTAGACGTTGTACCATGTACACATAGTGGAATCCCAGATGAGATCGGTACCGTTAGCAACATTCTTTTTGATGGCCAGGACGTGTATGTCTCTCCATCAACTACATTCGCGGCTGTAAACGCTTTCAAAATAAATGCGGTTGCAGGTCAAATCGTTAACCGAGTCGTTTACGAGAACGTGCGGTATCGGGGTAGCCCCAACGGAACGTACAGTGGAAACAAATGGCGCGGCGGCGGTGCCGTTGCGGTGCTGATCAGCTCTTCCGCCAACGCTGAAATTAACAACGTCGTCATACGGAACATTCAATCGGATTATGCTTCTGTCGGTGTAGCGTTGGGTCAGCAGACTCAGGGTACGCATGAGCAAAATATTACGGTCGATGGTGTAACGGAAACTAATGAGTCTGGTAACGCCTGCGTTGAATATATCTCTGCATCACCTCCTACGGGAAGCGACAACATCTTAATCAGGAACTTCAATTGTGCGTTCTCGCCTGAAGCAGTGGCGCACAATCCGGGTCGCTATGGAGTTCTGCTGGAGCCCAACCCGTCGAATAGCTCGACCCGAGGAGCGTCGGGAAACCTGCGCATTGAGAACGGCGTGGTTTGCAACAGCACGGCGCCTGTCTTCATCCCGCCCACCGCCCATGCTAACTATGCCAATCTGACTGTGCAGAGCGTTGCGTGGGACACCGGCGGGGCAGTGCTGCCACGAACCGCAGCGCTCGTGGGCGCAGGTCCGCAGGTTACGCCGCGCTGTCCAAGATGAACGTGAGCGCTTACCGTCCACGGCAGCGGCGAAAGTTCTCGCGACTGGGTCTATGTTGACGACACATGCTCTGCCGTGGACTTGCTGCTGCATCCACCCTTGGAAGATGTCGTGGGTCAGGTTGTCAATGTCGCCACCGACATTGATACGCCGATCATCGATATCGCGCGGCGCATCCTCACTATCGCCGGGAAAGGCCAGCGACCACACTCGGCGCTTGACGGGCAGACGCCGAATGCGGCATACTTCATCTTATCCGCCGAATTGGCGGCATAACTGCGGGGTTATCACCTAATGAGCGGCTATCCGCAGCTTGAAAAACCGAAGCCACCTCCCGAAACCGCAGAAGGTTCGCATGCTGACATTGAGGCTCAAGTTCTGGCTTATCGGCGTCATATCCGGGGTCGCGCTTGCGTGTAATCGCCTTCTCGACGTGGGGCGTTTGCATCCGGCTCGAGAGCGCGCAACGCGCGCGCTGCATTCGACCGTCGACTATATCGAGCAGCACATGGCCGATGCTCTTGGCTTTGACAAGCCGAAAAAACTACTCAATTACGCGCTGTCCGAGAGCACGGTGCCCGGCCACTACCTGGAGTTCGGCGTCTACATAGGCGAGTCAATGCGTTACATAGCAAGTCAAAAGCACGACAAGCCGATCCACGGTTTCGACAGTTTTCGGGGGCTCCCGGGAGCCTGGACGGGATACAATCTTCAGCGCGCCACGTTTTCCTTGCGGAGCAAGCCGCCCCGCGTCCCGCCCAACGTGATACTCCATATCGGATGGTTCAGCGACACGTTGCCTGCATGGCGCGAAAAAAACTCGGGGCCGGTAGCGTTCGTGCACGTCGACTGCGACATCTACTCGTCGACCGTCGACCTACTCGAGGGCTTGGCCGATCGGCTGCAATCGGGCACGATCATCGTCTTCGATGAGTATTTCAACTACCCGAACTGGCAGCGTCACGAGTTCAAGGCATGGCAGGAGTTCGTCAGCAAGTATCGGGTGAGATACGAGTACTTGGCCTACGCCACTCAGCAGGTGGCGATGCGAGTACAGGACGTCGGCATAGCGACGCGGGAGCCTGCAAGCCACCGAGATACGTAAGAACGCTATGCTACTGAACCGCCTACGCGCAGGAGAAGATTGAGGAACATTCTCCATGAGAGGCCGACCGATCCCCTTGAGGGTCGTCGCGCCTTTTCCGTCAATTGGGTTTCCGAAAGCGACGTGAATGGAAAGGAGATGCTTGATGTCGGC
>DATKGB010000271.1:0-4489 GCA_035544315.1 Verrucomicrobiia bacterium | reverse complement strand
AGCGGTGCAGGCAGTGCATTGCATGGGTATAGAGCGGGCATGAAATCATCTATTCGTATGCTTTGCGCGGCGCTGGCTGCGGGAGCTATTAGTCTTGCATTCGTTCTGCCCGTGGTCGCCAGTACGCCGGCGACGGTCTTGGTTAATGGCCAGGCCATGAATTTCGATCAGCCGCCGCTCGAGCGCGCGGGGCGGATCTTCGTTCCGATGCGTGGGATCTTTGAGAATCTCGGCGCCACCGTCGTTTACGACAGCGGTACGATCAACGCAACGGGTCGAGGACACAATATTTCCTTGCATATCGGCTCGAACCAAGCGACCGTCGACGGCCAAAGTCAAACCCTGGACCAAGCGCCGTTCGTGATAGGTTCGCGAACTCTCATCCCGTTGCGTTTCGTCGCGCAAGCGCTAGGTGCTGCGGTCGACTGGAACCAGGCTTCCAACACCGTGCGGATCACCGGCGGCGGCGGTAGCAATGGCAGCGGCAACAACAATTACAACGGCAACAACAATTACAACGGCAACAACGGCTCGTCGATGTCGGCCGGGTCGTTCCGCCTTTTGAATCAGAGTCCGACGGGAAGGGTCTATCCGGGGACGCCGCGCTTCCACGCGACGTTTAGCCAACCGGTTCGTCGCACGACCGTCGTCGTTTACCTCGACGGCTACAACGTGACGTCGATGACCGGCGTGACTTCGAGCGGCTTCGACTTCACACCGCGATCGAATATCGGCCTCGGCACGCATCGCATCCGCGTGATCGGTACGACGAGTGCGGGTACGTCGTTCGATACCGGCTGGCGAGTCGTGGTCCAATGATCGCTCGTCTTTTCCCGGCGCTGTTGGCGGGCGCGCTCGTCGCTCCCATGTTCGGCGCCGGCGCGATCGCGGATTCGACCGTCGGCGTCGTCGTTAACGGACAAACCGTGACCTTCGATCAGCCGCCGATAGAGCGGGCGGGGCGCGTATTCGTACCTCTACGCGGCGTCTTCGAGCGGCTGGGAGCCAGCGTGGTCTACCAGAACGGCTTAATCGACGCCACCGGGAACGGTCGTGAGATTGCATTGCATATCGGCTCGACGCAAGCCACCGTCAACGGCCAATCGCAATATCTCGATGTCGCACCGTTCTTGATCGGCTCGCGTACGCTGGTGCCGCTGCGGTTTGTCGCCCAAGCACTCGGCGCTGCAGTCGCCTGGAATCAAAGCGCAAACACCGTGATCATTACGGGCGGAAATGGCGTCAATCAAGCTACGGCTCCGCCGGCCGTCAACGCCTCCTTTTACTTAAACAACAAGCGCCCCACCGGTACGACCGCTACGCGGCAACCGGCGATTCACGCCGACTTCAGCGAGCCCGTACAGCGGGATACGATCGGTGTCCGCATCGACGGTGTTGACGTGACCGGCAGCGTTTATGCCAACAACAACGGTTTCGATCTGACGCCGCCGCAACCGCTGCAAGCCGGAAGCCATCGCGTGCGCGTGTCCGGAACGACCCAAGCGGGCGCGGCGTTTGCAACCGGTTGGACCTTCGCCACGACGGCGACGATCAACGGCGAGAACTTTATCCGCGCGATCCGGCCGGGCAACGGCTCGACGGTGGGCGGCCAGTTCACGATTACCGGCCGTACCATGCCCGGAGCCACGGTGCACGCGGTCGCTACCGGTCAGACCGGCGCGGTCGGCGGCATCTTCCAGATCGGCACGGGCACTTACCAAACCGACGTTACCGCCGACGGCAACGGCTTCTTCAGCGTACCAATTGCCATCAACGTCTTTGCGGGCGGCCTCGTGCGGGTTGTTTTGCAGTCCACTTCCGCAGCCGGCTCTTCGCTTGAATCCACGCTAACCTACAGGACCTAAGGTGCTCGCGGGCGGTCCCCACGCCCGTTTCACGGAACAGAGCCTGCATGCCTAACATGCGGGCTCTGGTCACGGGCGCGGCTGCCGGGCTGGCGCGCGGCGTCGCGAGCGCGCTGGCCGGCGGGGGTCAGTTCGAGCGCATCGTCATCACGTATCGCAACACGGCGCCCAACGCGACCTTGGCGGCAATCGAATCGGCCGGCGTGCAAGGCACCGCCGTACATCTCGATTTTCTCGACGACCAAGCGACGATCGCGGCGCAACTCGCGCAAGTCGCGATCGAACACGGGCCGTTCGACGTGCTCGTGCATGGTGTGGGACCGATGACGATCGCGCGCTTCGAGCGCAGCACCCTCGATCAATACCAGGAAATGTTTGATGGGAACGTGCGCAGTGCGGTGCTGGCGGCGCACGCGCTCCTTCCGGCGATGCGCGAGCGCGGCTTCGGGCGCCTGGTGTTTTTCGGGATGAACGGATCCTCGGTGACCCGGCCCGCCAAGGGATTCGCGCTGCATCTCGCGGCCAAAAGCGCGCTGGTCGCATTTGCGCGAACGCTAGCTCTTGAAGAAGGCGCGCGCGGCATCACGGTCAACGTCGTCGAACCCGGGGACATACGCGACAAATATCTCACCCGCGAGCAAGCGCGCGACCGTACTGCCGCCAACCCGCGCGGGCGCCCGGGGACCTGGGAAGACGTTGCCGACGCGGTGAGCTTTCTGGTCGACCCACGACACGATTTCGTCAGCGGCAGCGTTTTGGGCGTGACCGGAGGATTGCTCGGGAGTGCCGAACCTCGCGACGGATGAGATCCCACGATAAGAACGGACCCCGCGCCTTTGCTTTGCCCGGAGCCGGTCTGCAGTACGGACCCGATAAGACCGTCGACGTCGAACACATCGACCTGTTTTTAACGCCCGACCTTCCGGGCGAAACGCTCGACGGCGTCGCTACCACGACGGTACGCGCGCTCGACGAAGCCGTCGCTTCGTTGGCGCTCGATGCCGTCGATCTTGAGATCTCCGAGGTGCGGCGTAACGGCAAGCCGCAGGCCTTCGTGCAACGCGACGGACGCTTGGAGGTGCGTTTCGAACCCCCGATCGCCGCCGGCGAACGGACTTCTTTTGCGGTGACCTACCGTGCGGTCAAGCCGCGCCGTGGATTGTTTTTTATCAAGCCGACTCCGGAATATCCCGACAAGATCGCGCACGCGTGGACGCAGAGTCAGGACACCAACGCGCGCTTCTGGTTTCCGTGTCTGGATTATCCGCACGAAAAACAAACGACGCAGACCACTATCGTGGTTCCCAAAGGACAGTTCGCGCTGGGGAACGGCGCGTTGATCGAGCGTAAAGACGACGGCGAAAGAACCACTTTCGTCTACCGCCAGGACGTGCCGCATTCCACCTATCTCGTGACGCTGGTCGTAGGGCCGTTCGTCGAGCACAATCAAGGCACTGCGGGTGCCAACGCCGTGCCGGTGGCCTACTACGTGCTGCCGGGCCGGGAGGAAGACGGCGAACGTTCGTTTTCCAACACGCCGCGCATGATCGCAGCGTTTGAAGAGCGGATCGGCACGCCGTACCCGTACGCGCGTTACTCGCAGATCGCCGTGACCGATTTTATCTTCGGCGGCATGGAGAACACCTCGGCGACGACGCAGACCGATCGCACCCTCCACGACGCGACCGCACATTTGGATTTCTCCAGCGATTTCCTGGTATCGCACGAACTCGCGCATCAGTGGTTCGGCGACTTGCTGACCTGCCGCGACTGGTCGCACGCGTGGCTCAACGAAGGCTTCGCGACGTTCTTCGAATTCGTTTGGCGCGAGGCCGACCTGGGTTACGACGAGTACCTGTTCGGCGTCTTCGGAGCCGTGGCCCAATACGTCGACGAAGACGCCGATCGCTACCGGCGTCCGATCGTGTGCAACCGCTTTCGGGACCCGATCGAACTGTTCGACCGACATCTCTACGAAAAGGGCGGCGCGGTCCTGCACATGCTTCGTGGCGAGTTAGGAGAGGCGCGATTCTGGCGTTCGATCCGTCATTACGTCGAACGCAACGCGCAACGCAGCGTCGAGACGATCGACCTCATCCGCGCGATCGAAGAAGCGACCGGGCGGAACCTGCGCGGATTCTTCGACCGCTGGGTCTTTGGCGGCGGCCATCCCGAGTTGACGATCAAAGCGCAATGGGACGACAAGCGTAAAGCCTTGACGATAACGATCGATCAAACACAGAAGAGCGACGACGACCATCCGCCGTTTACGTTCGACGTGGAAATCGGGGTCGTCGCCGAACCGTTGCCCGCGCCGCTTGCCAACTTTGGCGCCGGCAAGCTGCCGGGCGAACAGCGTATCCGCGCGCACGTCGAGCGCGCGCACGAAACGATTACGATCCCGCTGGAGTTCGAACCAAAACTCGTGCGTTTCGATCCCGGTGCCTTCGTCCTAGCCAGCGTGACCGACGAGCGCGGCGCCGCCTTTGCGGCCGCGACGTTGGGAGGCGACCCCGATGTCGTGGCGCGAATCCGCGCGGCGCGCGCGCTGGCCAAAGACGGCTCGAAAGCCGCGCAGCAAGCGCTGGCATGCGCGTTCGAGGACGATCCCTTTTGGGCCCCCC
>DATKGB010000270.1:0-2245 GCA_035544315.1 Verrucomicrobiia bacterium | reverse complement strand
GGCGCTGCGGATTCCCGGACACTTCCAAGGTACGTGAGGGCAAATCGGGATGGCCCGGCTTGGGGCCGGTCAGGATCACCCGGAACGCGGGCGTCTTGACCTTTTTCTCGGACTTGACTCGGCCCTTACGAACCAATTGGTTGATGGTCGGCATGAAGCTCCTAGGAAACACAGAAAAGCGGCCGCACCGCGACGCGCACGGGTGGGCGTGAAGCGGCCGGGGTGCGCCCGAACCTCGGCAGTATATCAAGGCACCCCCCCGGCGTCAACGCCGTTTATGCGGGGGTCGCGGTCTGCTTGCGGAACAAACCGCTCTCTCTGCTGGAGGTTTTCGTGCAAAAAGCGGTCCGGGCTCCGTCGTCACCGGCCTTTGACTGGCTCATGGCGATCCTGGTCTTCTTGGTCATGGTCGGCGTCTATCAAGATGGATGGGCCCACAGTCACGGCCTGGTCGATCAAAGCTTTCTGACGCCCTGGCATGCGATGCTGTACGGGGGAGTCGCGATCACGGGAATCACTCTGCTGATTGCCGGTAGCGTCGGCCTACGCAACGGCTATTCGTTCAAACACGCGCTGCCTTTTGGCTACTGGCTAGCGGCCTTAGGCGTGACGGTCTTTCTGATCGGCGGCGCCTTCGACGCGGCCTGGCACACCAGATTCGGCATCGAGCACGACCTCCAGGCCCTGGTCAGCCCGACCCATCTGCTGTTGGTGTTCGCCGGCGGAATGATGATTAGCGGACCTTTGCGCTCGATTGCCGACCAGCACGGTCGCCGGGCCGGCGGTTGGAAACTGATCGGTCCCGCCGTATTGGCGATACTGGCGGCCCTCATGATGCTGGACTTTTTTACCCAGTACGCCCAGCCGTTGGGCGATGGCGTCGTCGTTGCCAACTTGAGCCACCCGTTCGATCCGAGAGCCCCTGGTGCGATCTATCGCTTTTCGCTGGCGACGGGTCAATCGCAGCGGATTACGGCCGGCGTCGATGCCTACGGCGCGAGCGCTTCGCCGGATGGAAGACGGATCGTGTATCGCGTCAATCGTCCGAACGCCAAAGCCAGCGACATCGTCGTCGCCGACGGCGACGGGTCGCACGCCAAGAGGATCACCAACAGCGGAAATCGCGACACGCAGCCAGCCTGGTCGCCCGACGGCAAGTGGATCGCGTACATCTCGTCGCCCGCGGGCACGTCGGGCAACTTCCGCTTGATCGTGGTGCATCCAGATGGTAGCGGCGCGCGCGCGTTGGTCGATGGTACGACGACGATCTCGTTTCCGTCTTGGTCGCCGGATTCGACGGGCATCGCGTACGGTTCGCGCAACGCGCTCGTCGCCGAAATCGCACTCGTCGATCTGAAATCCGGCACCTCGTCGTGGCTAACCAATACTGTCGGCGGCTCGATGCCGTCGCTCGGCCGCGACGGCGACATCGCATTTGTGCGTAACGACTCGATCTACGAGGGTCCCGCGTTGGGCGACCGCGCCGCGCCGGGTCTGATCGTGGATCAGGCTTCGGACCCGATGTTCTCACCGGACGGCTTTTCGCTGGCATACGTGAAGAACGACGGTGATTCGACGCAGGTCTTTGTCACGGACTTTAGCTATTCGCCTGCCCAAAACCTCAGCCAACTTTCCGGCTTGGATGCAATGCACCCGACCTGGTCGCGCGGATTCATCTTTGCGACGCTCTCGGGACGGGAGCCGCAATACGTTGGTTACGTCGCCGATTCGCGTACCGAAGCGGCGTTTCTGATCCAATCGGTCCTCATCGCGGGACTGCTGCTGTTATTGGTACGTCGTTGGCGCGCGCCGATCGGCAGCGTTACCGCCATCGTAACCGTTTCATCGCTGGCGCTTTCGTTTCAATCCGACGAGCAAGGCTTTCTTTGGGCCGCACTGCTAACGGGTGTCATCGGTGACATCGTGCTCGTCGCGCTCGGCGAGCGGGCGCGCCGAGGGAACGGCTCGTACGCGTTTGGAGCGATCGTTCCCGGCGTCCTATCCGCGCTGTATCTCTTGGCATCGTGCATGCCGGGACCGCTCAAATGGAATCTCGAATTGATTTTCGGAACGCCGCTACTGGCGGCGGTCGCCGGGCTGATCGTCGCCTTCTGCTACGAGCCGCCGTTACCGGAAGCCGGCAGCAAGGCTTAACATCACCACACGCTTGACGACGCTCGATGGGCTGCGGGGCATTGCGGTGCTGCTCGTGCTGTGGTACCACGTTTGGGAAATTTCGTGGAAG
>DATKGB010000269.1:0-6433 GCA_035544315.1 Verrucomicrobiia bacterium | reverse complement strand
ACCATCGAAACGCCCCAGCTTCCATCCATCCCTCGCGGAGATGCTGGCGACAAGCTTATTCTGGCGATCAATTTATGCGCTCGCTCGCGGCCAACTCCACGCCGAAACTCAGCCAAGGACTCTAGCGGTGTCGAAGAACGTGTGAATGTAGCGGGCAACAATAAAAAACGAGGCGCCGCATTGCTGCGGTGCCTCGTGCGCTTCGACGCGTACTGCCGGTTTGATACCCACCGACGTTACCACATCTTTGACGGCTTCGCAACGGTGGGTGGAACCGTCGCGACTGGAGCGCCCGGGAATCGAACCCGGAGCTGCCTGGCGTATCAAACCGGCAGTCGACACCATCGAAGCGCCCCAGCGTTTCTCCATCCCTCGGTTACACACCGGTGACAAGCATAGTGGTAAGCCCGAACCCAAATCGAGTCGGTTCTAGCAGCAACGAGAACATTATTTGGGCGATTCCGGATTCAGCCTCGGCTACGGTGAAGAAGTACGTCGATGCCAAGACGTTAGCGGTGACGCCTTCGAGTTAAGACTTCCGCGTCTCGGAACGCAAACGCGCCGTGTTGGTTGCGGCGCCGCCGATCAGGCCATTACAGGAACCGCGTCGGGTCCGCCTAAGGCTCGAAGCAATGAAGAGAGCGGGTTCTCCCCCCGGTCGGCGCATTCGCGCGCTCGCCTATACGCTGGTCACGACGACGATCGTGCTGGTATTTGCGCTCGCCGAGTGGGGAACCGAACGATTTTTCTCCGAACGCTCCCGAGCGGCAAGCACGGCGATCGAGATTGCGATCGTCCTGATCGCCGCGCTGGTCTTTCGCCCCATCCATCAACGTATCGAGGCAGCCGTCGAATCCGCGTTTTACAAGCGCAAGCATCAGAGTTTAGCGGCGTTGGAGAAGTTTCGCCGAGAGCTGAGCTCGTTTAGCGATATCCATCAGCTCTTGCGCCGCGTCATCGAAGCGATCGAGCATCATTTGGAGGCTCGCGCGTGCGCCATCTATCTTCGGCGCGATGTTTTCCGCGCCGAGGCGTCGTCTTTTGACGTTCCCGCCGAGCAGGTCGAACTGGACGATCCGCTTGTCGTGCGCTTACGTTCGAGCGGCGCACCGGCGCAGCCAGCGGCGCTGAAATCAAAGGCGAGCGGCACGCACGCTTTTGCGATGACCGCCGCCGGCGATCTGTTGGGATTTCTCGCCGTGCAGGCCAGACACGGAGATTACGACGTCGAGGAAACGCAGGTCCTCACCGGCCTTGCCGGAGACCTCGCGGTGGCGCTCGCCTCACTCGACCCGCTGCTACGCGTGCAGAACCGAAGGATTGCCAGCAACATTCGCGCCGATCTCCCGCATCTGATCGGTCGCGAGCGGGAGGTTCACGAGATCGAGGACGCGCTCGTTCAATCGCGGTTGGTGACGGTGACCGGCGCGGGCGGCGTCGGCAAAACCTGCATCGCGTTGCAATGCGCTGCGGACACGGTCGACAAGTACGAGCATGGCGTTTGGTTTGTGGATCTCGCGCCGATTACCGACGGCAGACTGGTTGCGGCGACGATGCTGGCCGCGCTCGATGTGGCCGCCAGTGGAGATGGCCGCGACACCGAACGTTTGCTCGAACACTTGCGCTTCCGTAACGCGCTAATCGTGAACGACAACTGCGAGCAAGTCATCGCCGACGTTGCATCGATCGTCGCGCAGATCTGTGCCGGCTGTCCGGGCATCGCGATCCTCGCGACCAGCCGCGAAGTCTTGCATCTCGACTGCGAGCAGGTGTACCGGCTTGGTTCGCTGGACCGGCAGGCCGCTGTGGAACTTTTTTCGCGACGGGCGGCGGCGGTTTCGGATCGGTTCGACCCGCAGGGACACTCGGAGGTCGTGGATAGCATTTGCGAACGTTTGGACGGAATTCCCCTGGCAATCGAGCTTGCGGCGGCGCGCGTTCGGGCGCTGAGCGTTGAGGAGATACTCGAACGCCTAGACGAGCGTTTCCGCCTGCTCACGGGCGGCGCGCGAACCGCCTTAGCGCGACAGCAGACCCTCGGGGGCCTCATCGAGTGGAGCTACGATCTGTTGACCGAAGAAGAGCAGTCGCTGTTTCGCCATCTGTCTGCGTTTCGGGGCAGCTTTACACTTGCAGCGGCGTCGGCGGTCTGCACTAACGATGGGAAATGCGATGAGTTTGCGGTCTTGGACGTGCTAACGTCACTTGCCGACAAGTCGCTATTGAGCGTCGGCGTGGCCCGTACGACGCGCTATCGCCTGTTGGAAACGATTCGGGAGTTTGCCGTGCAGAAGGCCGGGGAGCAGGGCGAATCGGCCTCCTCCTGCGGGCGCCATGCGGCCTACTTTGCCGACGTCGCCGCCCGAGCGTACGACGAATTCGATTCGCGCTTACCTGCGGACTGGCTCGAGAACCTTGCGCCGGATATCGACAATTTCCGTTCTGCCCTCGCATGGACGCTCGAAGGCCCGGGCGACCGTCGCATGGGAGCGCAGTTGGCTGCGGACTGCGGCCCGATCTTCTTACGGTTGCAATTGATGGGCGAAGGGTTGCGCGTGTGCGAAGCGGCGCGCCGCGTCGCGCCGGTGCAGCCCGCTACCGCCGGCCGGATCGAATACGTCGCGTCGATGATGCACAATAACCTCGGGCAAAATTCACTGGCCCTTCAGGCCGCCGAACGCGCCGTTGCGTGCTATGAAGAAACATCCGAGGAGCGCGGGCTGGTTCGTGCCCTTTCGCAAGTGGCGCAACTGTATGCGCGCGCGCGCCGTTACGATGATGCAAAGGCGCCGGCGGCGCAAGCGGTGCGACGGGCACGCGCGATCGGCGAAGCGGGCCTGCTGATCGGGGTCTTGCGGCGTTGCGCGTACTCCTTGCCGTCCGAAGATATCGAAGATGCGCGCAAACTCTTTGAGGAAGCGCTGAACCTCGCGCGCGCCACAGACGAGCCCGACGAAGGTTTCCGCGTGTTGGAATGGTGGTCGACTCGCGAAGGCGCTGCGGGATGTTTCGCGCGGGCAATGGGCCTGGCGATGGAAGGGCTCGAGTGCGGTGCTCCCGGGACGCATCTGGCGATCGAAATTCAGATTGCGTTTTGCGCGCTCGCGTCGAACGACATGGCGGTCGCACAAGCGCATGCCCGTCGGGCCCTTGCCCTCGCGGTTACGGCCCAACATCCCTTATTTAGCGCACTTGGGTTCGCGTATTGCGCCCCCTTTCACGTGCCGCACGATCCGGCCGAAGCGGCGATGCTCTTCGGCTATGCAACGGCGCGCTTACGTGAGTTGCAATGGGAACCCGAGCAAGGCGACGAGCTCGCCTTGAACAACGCGCGCCGCGCGATCGAAGCCGCTCTTGGAAGCGAAGATTTCGACACCGTTGCGCCACGTGGCGCGGGTTGGAAACAGGATCAGGCGCTTGCCGTTCTCGCTTCGGAGATCAGCACTGTGCCGGCGGCGACATCGGTCGCCGCTCTGTACTCGTGACGGTATCCGTGCATTGCTGGGTGAGCGCATAGGTGCCCGTGTCGCCCGCGCAGCCCGTGACGGCAGTATACGACCCAGCCAGCGCGTTGGTGCTCGTATTGTAGGTGCCGGTCGTACTGAACGAGCATGTCGTTCCGCCCGTGTAGTCGACGACCATCGCGCCGGAAAAGGCGTTGGTCGAATCGATCGTCAGCGATAGCTGGGCGGTTATCGTCGTAATGCCTTGCGTGGCCGAAATCGCTCCGCCCGCCGCGTTGCCGTGCTGGGCTAGCGTCGCGGTCGCCGCGCCGTTGCCGTCGTGTGCGTCGTTCATGGTGCCGGTATAATCACCGGAGATGTTTGAAATCGCGGGGGCCGTGGGAGTCGTCGATGCGTTACAGCCGGCGAGCGCGATGCATCCCGCCAGTACCATTACGCTGCGGAATCCCCGGTTCGATCTATAATGCAGCATGCCCGGCTATTGTACGCCGCAGCAATTGCCCCTTCGGCCGCGGGATCGGCCAGGGTGCCGTGTGGCCCGGCGGATGGGAGCGATGGCCGCAGCCCTGGTTATCGACGTTCAGAAGCAAACTCGCGCCGAAATCCAACCCAAAGCGCACAAGGCCACCGCTCTATAGTAGGATATTGCATGCGGATAATTCTTGCGATCTTGCTTGCAGCCTCGGTGCCCGTTGCGGCACTGGCTTGCCTGGACTTCGGTCCCGACCAGCCTGCAATCAACAAGGTTCAGTCAAGTTGGGGGCCCGCCGAGCACCTGATGGCGATGGGCGACTACGCTCAAGCGGTTGAGCGCCTGCGAGCGACCACGCAATTTCTCACGAGCATTCAAAGCGCGTTCATTCGCGGGTGCGTAGCGGAAGGGGCGAACAGCCGTTTGGCAGAGGCAAACGGCGGAGCGGTATATCTATCGATGCATGCGGGAGACCTTACGGACGCTACGGCTGCCGCTCAGCGGGCTTTGACGAATTATCCGACGCGACATGACTGCCCGTAGATCGTCCATCTTGGTCGGCGTGCGAACCGACCCGACGCGGTGGAGTTAAGCGCGGTGCCAGTCGTCCTCAGCCAACGTACCT
This sequence comes from Verrucomicrobiia bacterium, assembly GCA_035544315.1. Classification (GTDB taxonomy): domain Bacteria; phylum Vulcanimicrobiota; class Vulcanimicrobiia; order Vulcanimicrobiales; family Vulcanimicrobiaceae; genus JALYSX01. The sequence goes on along the minus strand of DATKGB010000269.1, from coordinate 1,872 downwards.
GGCATGACGATCCGAAGTACTTGGATCGTGAAGGGGTTATTTACCATTATCCCCGGCAGTATCGCTCGCGCATCGGCGATTACGAGAAATTCATCTATTACCGCCCGGCCGACGGTGCGTCCGCGGAAGAAGCGTCGACTTATATCGGGCACGGCGTTTTGGGCGCGTCATTTGACGATCCGTTCAGAAGCGATCATTCGTACGTCCCGATCGCTTGGTACGAGCCGTTCGTGCGACCGGTCCAACTGCGCGAAGGTTCCGGTATATTCATCGAAACGGAGAACCTACAAAAGCCGCAGTTTCAAAGCGCCGCGCGACCGGTTCGAGAAACCGCCTATTTCCGGATTCTCATGCACGGCGGCATTTCATCGGGACGCGAGTTTTCACCGCTGGTCACGAGCGAGACGGCCATGCTCTCGGACTACCTTTCGCCGATCGACGTTCCGATGGATCTCTTTCGCGAAATCCACAAGATCCCCGAGGGGACCGGCTACGTTCCTAGCGGAAAGGCGTTACCAAGCGTGTACGAGTCCGCGGCGCTCCAAGAGCGCGCCCGTAAGGACCACAATTGGACGTTGGAACTGATTCGCCGGCGCACCGAAAGTCTCGGTGGATCGACCTGGTACAACAATAACGTCGACTTGTACGCGCGCGTGGGCGAACGCCGCTTCTTGATCGAAGCGAAAAGTCTTAACGATCCGGCCGGCGCCGTAGATCGGATGCGCTACGGCATGGGGCAACTCTTCGATTATCGAGTTCGTTACAAGAGTGAAATGGCCGATGCGGAATCGGTTCTTGCATTCGGCGCGCCACCGGACCGGCGCTCTTCGTTTGTCTCGACGATTCTGCAAGAGAACCGCATAGCATTTGTCGCAAAGGATGGGGAGTCGATCGTGCCGCTCAACGAGCGCGCGAGACGATTGCCATTCTGCGCGTAAGGAAACTCTAGCCCGTGCTCGTTCTCGCAGGAATCGCCGTTTTCGTTAACCTCTATTTCGCGGTACGCGTTTTCGAGCTGACGTTGCGATCGCATGCGGTGGTCGCGGGAGCGGAGCCATCGCCGGAGATGCCGATGCTCTCCATCATCGTGCCGGCGCGTAATGAAGAGCGGCAGATCGAGGCGTGCGTGCGATCGTTGCTGGCGCAGGACTATCCGCATTTTGAGGTGATCGTCGTCGACGATCGGTCGGATGACGATACGGCCGGAATTGTTGGGCGGCTTACGGGTAGCGACGCGCGCCTTCGACTGATTCGCGGCGAACCGTTGCCCGTGGGATGGGTTGGAAAGCCGTGGGCGCTGACCCAGGGTGCGCGCGTCGCGACCGGGGAGTGGGTGCTTTTTACCGACGCAGATACGACCCACGCGCCCGCTGCCTCGGCATCGAGTATCGGTTACGCGTTGCGGGAGAAGATCGACGTGCTGAGCCTGTTGACCGATCAAACGACCGTGACGTTGGCCGAGCGGGCGGTCTTGCCGTCGATTCTGCTGGCAATCGCCTTTGCGATCGGCCCGATCGACGACGTGAACGATCCGCGCAAAGAGAACGCGATTCTCAACGGCCAGTATATTTTGGTGCGGCGGACTGCTTACGACGCGCTGGGCGGACACGCGGCGGTGCGCGGCGAGATCGCCGAAGATTACGAGTTCGCGCGGCTGGTCAAACGCGATGGGCGCTTTCGCTCGGTATTTGCGGGCTCGGCCGGCCTGGTGCGCACGCGAATGTATCGGACCTTCGGCGAGCTATGGGAAGGGTTCGTCAAGAACTTCGCTCTGGGCGTACGCGGGCGGCCGGCTCACGCCGCGCTGGGCCTGACGTTCTTTGCGTTGCTGTCCCCTGGCTCCGAACTCGTCGCGCTGGCCTGCGCGCCTCC
>DATKGB010000268.1:0-4357 GCA_035544315.1 Verrucomicrobiia bacterium | reverse complement strand
GGGCTGCGAGCAAAGGTCCGCTGCGGGGGCATCGTTGCGCAGGCCTTTCCGAGCTGCGAGGAGCTGGCCGCCTTTATTATCAGCGCGGCGCGGGCCGGGGTGCCGTTTCGGGCGACGGCCGGATTGCACCATCCAGTGCGCCACTTCGATGCGACGGTCGGTTGTCTGACGCACGGGTTTCTAAACCTGTTTGCAGCGACGCTAGTGGCTCTGCACGACGACGATCCGGCCGGCGTCGAAGCGACCCTAGGCGAAGAAGACGCCGCAGCCTTCCGTTTTGACGACGCGGGCTTTTCGCTGCGGAATCGGCGCTTTGATCAGGCGGCGATCGCCTCCGCGCGCCAGCGTGGGTTCGTGTCCTACGGCTCGTGCAGTTTCGACGAACCCGTCGCCGATCTGACCGCCATGGGCATCTTGGACGCGACGGCGGCACCATGAGTGCCGGTGCAACAACCGATCCGGCGTCGGTCTCGTGGATTCCGGTCGGCGACTCGTCGGACTTTCCGGTTCAGAATCTTCCCTACGGCGCGTTCGTCGCGCACGGGGGCACGCATTTGGGCGTTGCCATCGGCGATCGAATTCTCGACCTGTATGCGTTGGCGCAAGCCGGTCTGTGCGACGACGTCTGCGAGCGCGAACTCTTGACGGCGCCGGTCCTCAACCCGTTGCTCGCAGCCGGGCGCAACAGTTGGACGGCGCTACGCGAGCGCCTGTCGTCGTTGCTGCGGCAAGACGGCGACCCGGCGCTGCGCCAAGCTAATGTGGACGCATTTTTCGTCGCACGCAACGACGTGCATATGCGCCTTCCGATGGAAATCGGCGACTACGTCGATTTCTATTCGTCGCTGGAACATGCGAGTAACCTTGGGAAGATTTTTCGCCCCGACGCCGAACCGCTGCTTGCGAATTGGCGCTGGCTGCCGGTGGGCTATCACGGACGCGCCGGCACCGTGGTGATCGATGGAACGCCGGTAACGCGCCCATGCGGACAGCGTAAACCACCCGACGTGGCAACGCCGACATTTGGCCCGAGCACGATGCTCGATATCGAATTGGAAGTCGGCTTCGTTACCGGACCGGCCAATCGGCTGGGCCGACCGATCGCGACGTCGCAGGCGCGCGATTCGATTTTCGGCCTGGTGCTGCTCAACGATTGGAGCGCACGCGACATTCAAGCGTGGGAATATCAGCCGCTCGGGCCATTCTTAGGCAAATCGTTCGCCACGACGATCTCGCCGTGGGTGGTGACGCTCGACGCGCTCGAACCGTTTGCGACCCAGGGCCCCGTGCAAGAACCCGAACCGCTAGCCTATCTCCGGACGGCCGATCGCTGGGCGTACGACATCGCGCTCGAGGTATCGTTGGCCTCGCAGCAAATGCGCGAAGGCCGCGTCGATCCGGTCACGCTGAGCCGAACGAACTTCAAGTTGCTGTACTGGAATATGGCGCAGCAGCTCGCGCATGCGACGGCCAACGGAGCGATGGCGCGGCCTGGCGACTTGTTCGGGTCGGGGACGATCAGCGGACCGACCCCCGACAGTCTGGGCAGCTTGATCGAGCTGACTTGGCGCGGAACGCGCCCGCTGGGGTTGCCCGGCGGGGAAACGCGAGCCTTTCTGGCCGATGGAGACGAGGTGACGATCTCGGGCCGGTGCCAATCGTCGAGCGCGCGCACGATCGGTTTCGGCCAAGCCCGCGGCACGATCGTGCCGGCAGAAGCCTAGACGCGCGGTCGGTTAGGGCGCCGGCTGCTCGATCCAGGACCGATAGTAGGTTGGATCTTCGCACGGCAGCGCCGTTTGCGCGATCTGGAGCGGAGCGAACGTATCGACCATCACGGCAATCTCGTCGGTTGACGTTTTGCCCAAGCTAGCTTCGACCGCTCCGGGCTGCGGCCCGTGCGGCGCGCCCGCGGCGTGCAACGTGATCGAACCCGCTTCGACGCCGCGCCGGCTCATGAAGTTCCCGCTGACGTAATACAGGACCTCATCGCAGTCCACGCTGGAATGATTGTAGGGAACCGGCACGGCCAATGGATGATAGTCGAACATGCGCGGCACGAACGCGCAAAACGCAGCTCCGGGCGCTTCGAAGGTGGCGTGGGCGGGCGGAGGCTGATGCAGCTTGCCGGTGATCGGTGCAAACTCCTCAAGATTGAACGCGTACGGATAGCAGTAGCCATCCCACCCAATAACGTCGCACGGATGATTCCGCACCGTGTAAATGGCGTTGCGGCCGGCGTTGGATACGCGAACTTCATACTCGCCCGGCTCGACAATCGGCTCGCGCAAAACCGGAACGCGAAAATCGCGCTCGTAGTACGGCGCGTGCTCTTCCATCTGCCCGAACTCGTTGCGATAGCGACGCGGAACCTTGACCATGCCGCTGCTCGCCCAAACCACCGCGCGCGTCGGGGACGACGGCAACACGCGGTAGGTCGTTCCGCTGGGAACGACCAGATAATCGTTGGCGCGATAGGCCAGGTCGCCAAAGTTCGTCTGCAGCGTTCCCGCACCGTGATGCACGAACAGCAACTCGTCGCCGCCGACGTTGCGATAGTAATAGTCCATCGGTCGATCCGCGTCCACCACCGACATCACCAGGTCGGCGTTGCCCAGCAGGGCGAGGCGACCACCGACGGCGTCGCCGCCGCACGCCAGCGCGGCGGTCTTGAAGTGCCGGTTGCGCAACGGATCATTGGGCTCGAACGACACGACCGGGCGCGACCAAGGCTTCACCGCCAAGGTTGCCGTCGGTGGCTCGTGGTGGTAGAGCAGCGAGTAAACGCTCTCGAAACCCTTGGTCGAGAAGAGCTCTTCGGCATACAGGCCGCCGTCGGGTCGGCGAAACTGAATGTGGCGTTTGTGCGGGAGCGAGCCCGCGCGGACATAGGATGGCACACGACCACGCTTCGCCGGGTACGGCGGGGTTTCCGCGCCGGCCCGTTGACGATCGGTAACGCTTGCATGCTAAAGTAAGGTACTGGGCTTGACCGGAAAGTGAGTGTATTGATGAAGCGCTTGGGGCTAACAGCGATTCTCTTGGCGGCGATTGGCGCCGTTGGATTCCTTCAAGCGGCTACCGGCAACGGTCCGCGCGCGGCGGCCCGGCCGACGCCGACGCCTACCCCCGTTGCGATCCAGTACGATGAGATCGTACGCATGTACGTTCCGCCGGCTTCGCCCGCGCCTCCGGGCACGTTCCATACCGACTACCGCGCGATCATGGCGGCCGCGCCGCCGAGCGAGTCGGTAGCCGCGGCTGCGCCGTCGCCCAGCCCGACGCCGGCGCCGCACAAACGCGGCCTGTTTGGCGCGATCGGCTCGGTCCTCAACGGCACCATTCCGGTGGGCAACCCGGGTGGCGATCAGGGGCAAGGTGGCCCCGGGGGTCCGGGAGCGAGCGGCGGCAACGGCATGTACGCGCAGGCGATGGGCCGCATGAACGCGATGCGCAACGGAACCTTGACGCGCTACACCTACTATTGGCTCAAGAACTGGGTCCGGATCGACGACCCGGTCGCGCGCACGGCCACCATCGAAAAGTGTAATCTGCATCAGATCATCACCCTCGACCTCGCGCATAAGACCTATACGATTACGGATACGCAGTCGCAAATGCCGTGCGGCCAACCGGGAGCGGCGGGTCAGCAAGGTCCGACCGTCGAGAACCTCGCGCCCGGAACGTCCGACTTGACGTTTTCGAGCACTGGAAAGAATCTCGGCCCGCTGACCCTCGAGGGCATCGGCACGACCGGAACGGCCTCGACCGTGGCCTACGCCATGACGAACTCGACGGGCTCCTGCCACGACTCAAACTTCAAAATGGCCAAGGTCGCCTATATCTCGCGCATCGGCAAACAGCGTGCGTACTGTCCGCTGCCCGCCGGCGTAGGGGCTCCGGACGCGACGAGCATGGCGGTCCACGGCGGCTGCAAACCGCGGATGCACTCGTCGATGAACGGGATGACCCGCGAGGATGACCGCTTCCTGGAGATGTATTTGCTGACGACTTTCGGTATGGGTAACGGCCAGAGCATGAACAACCTGCTCGAGCGCGGCAACGTGCAATGGTTCTACAAGCCGAAGGCCGACGAGCTGTTCTCGATTCCGCCGGGATTTACCAAGGCTGCGTCCTAAGGCGGTTGCGGGACCGCCGAGCCATCGTGTTATGATGGCCGGGCCATGATGGGGGTTGGGCTTCACGCGGCGTAACCTCGTGAACCCCGCCAGGCCCGGAAGGGAGCAACGGTAAGCGATCCGTTATGGGTGCCGTGGATTACCTGACTTCCGTCGTGGTCTAATTTTTATGCTACAAACCGCAACGATCGCGGCCGGCGCGGCGCTCCTTGGAGCGC
>DATKGB010000267.1:0-9481 GCA_035544315.1 Verrucomicrobiia bacterium | reverse complement strand
TATGACACTCCCGTTCCGGCTCGTGCTACTGCGCTAAACGCTTGGGATAGGACGCGTCTGCGCGCCGGACACTCGAGTCCATGCGTGAGGAGCTTCGCGCCATTCGTGGAAATAAGTGCGGCCACCAGTTAGGGTGAAATGCACGTCAAAACGGCCAGTTAGGGTGAAATGCGGCCAAAAGGTGAGACAACGCCGTTCTAAAAATGCAGTCGAGTGCGGAGGGGCGGATCCTCTCGATGCTCGATGTGATCGCGGGTCAAGTTGGCGAAGTCGGTCGCGATCTTGGCAGCTTCCGCGCGGAGATGTACGACTTCCGCGCGGAAACGAATGCGAATTTCGAGCGGATTGGACGCCGTCTCGATCACCACGAAACGCGGATCGAAAACGTCGAGCAGCGCGTGACGAGCATCGAGGCCTCGTAACCAGCCTCGACCAGCGACGATTGAGCGATGCTCATTCGTCGCTATTTACGCGAGACCGGCAGTCGTTTTTGCGGTCGGAGCCAGCGAAGAAATACGCCCATTCCCCCGCGGTCGAGGCCGACGATCGTTGGAATGCGGCGGAGCTAGGGCGGAGGTCGGCGTTGTTCCGGTCGATTGGTGTCGTGCTTTACGGGCCTCAAGCGGGACCTCGCATCACCAACTGGCGATACCATAGCGGCGAGCCCCGCCCGACACGTCCCGGCGAAACCAGACCGACGCGCGCGGCAGGTCAGGGGAGGAACCCTATAGCATTACTACCGAGTTCGCGTTGGGGTCACGCTGGGTGATCCGCGATGCTGGAGGATACAATGAAACGATATTTCCGCTTTACCGCTTTTTTGGGAGCTCTTCTGTTGTGTGCTGGCCCAGTATATGCCGTCACATGCGCTCCTCAGAAACTCGTTCATATCGTCACGGTTGACATCACCCCGGGCATTCCGGTGGCGTCGTTCGGGGCTCAGCCAAAAGGCCTGTATCGCGTCGGCAACGGCAAGTTGCGTATTGAAGAGTCTCTCGATTCGGCCAGCGGCATCCATGAAGTCATCGTTGTCAATGAGCCAAATATCTGGACGGCCAACCTCGAGAACCACTACGGTAGGCACGTTGTGCAGGATCCCGGCCCAACATATCTCGCGAAGGCGCCCGTTTTCGATATGCCGGGTCTCCCATCGAAATTGTCAGCCTTGGAGTTTGGTTGCGAAGGGAATTTTATCGCCGCGAATGCCCCTACGCCGATTCGCTCAGAGCAAATCGGTAGTGCCCGCTACGACGTCTACCGCGTTGCTGACGGATCCGATGCCGTCGAGATCCTCGAGCAGGCCGGAGCGGCCACACCGGCTTTCGCACGTTATTACCACCAGGGTAATCTCGTAGATGCACTCCGCTATGAACTTTACTCGACCGGTCTGGCGAGCGATTCGGACCTCTTTATGCAGCCATTGGGCGTGCGCTACGTGTTGCAAGGAGAGTAAACTCGGCTAGCCAAGAAAAGATGATCTGCGACGAGATATACGGCGATCCTGGCGCGCAATCAGCCACTCAAAGGACGACCGACACCATGGCTCACGAACACGACCCTAACAAACCTGCGGAAGCGTGCGACGAACACCTTCGCGACAGGCGGCCGTCGTGATTGCAGAACTTCTCAAGCGCGATCTCCTCGTGATCGGCACGCGGAATGACGAAGAAGATGGCCTCGATCTCACCAACGTTCTTTCCATGGGAATCGGCAACGACAAGGTCTAGCAAGGGTCTTAGGTGCGTGCTTCGAACGTGCTCAATCTTGGCACTGAGGAGATATTTTGTGGAACGCATGATCCGATTCCTGATCGTCGGGCTGCTTGTGGCCCTTCTGCCGGTAACGGGGGCGCCCGCAGCCTCCGGGACGACTATCCGGATGGTTTTCGTTAGCGATCGCGCCGATCCGATGGTCTTGAAAAAGGTCTATCCCAATTGCACGAACGCCGATAACGCGCTTGAGCCACACTCGACGGTCACGGTCGAATGTGCGGTCCAAGATGGGGAGACCACCGGCGTTCAGGTCCGCCTCCCGGGTTACACTGGCGGAGTGATATGCTATCCGTATTTTCACGCGCTTTCTCCAACCGATGTGAGGGCGAGTGACGTGGGCAGCGCTGACGGCGTCTATTGTACTATCCAGGCAATCGGTGCGGCGTCGTATCGCGTTGTGATGAAATCTCTGGCTCCGCCAATCGAGATCACGGTCCGCAACGAAGCCGCATTTGAAACCTATTCGGTTGCCAACAATCCGCACTGTCAGCCCCAGGGCCACATCAAGCTCGGTTCCAAGCACTCCGCAACCTACCGGTGCGAGAGCGAAGCCCTGGCCGGGCGCAACGGCATTCGTTTCGCGGAAATGAACATGCAATATACTTACGTCTGTCAAGCGCAATGGATCGGAGATCGCGCGATCGTCGACAGCGGCAAATGCACGATCGCGCACAATAGCCCCCGCGCATATCTCATGACGATCCACTGAACGTTGGATCGACCGTTTACGCGGATAGTCGAAAATCGTATGAGCGAGATTGTATTTCACCTGGATCATGTTCAACTCGCGATGCCCGCTGGGGAAGAAGCTACAGCGCGCGAATTCTATATCGATGCACTTGGGTTAGAGGAAGTTCCGAAGCCGCCAGAATTGGCAATGCGGGGCGGGGCGTGGTTCCGGAAGGGGTCGGCAGATATTCATCTCGGCGTTGATCCGGAATTCGTTGCGGCGACCAAGGCGCATCCAGCATTCCGGTGCTCGGGCTACGATACACTTCTTGAGCGACTTTCTGCTCGTGGCGTCGCCGTTACGCCGGATGGGCTTTTCGGCGGGAAGCGGCACTGCTATATCGCCGACCCGTTCGGGAACCGCATCGAACTGATTGAACTCTGACGACCCCCATTCGCCCCTGCCGATCCTGCCCAGGCTCGGTTTCGCGAACTCCGTTCAGGTGCGCATCAACGATGCAGTTACGGCGGCCGTCGTTCTAGCCGTCATTGTCCGCCTCGCAGTTACCCAAGGCGAAGACCGTGCGCGTTTTGCACATTTTCATTGTAAGTCTTGGCCGACAGCTGTCGTTTCAGGTATTCGAGGGTAGCGCAGTCAGTTGCACGAGTTCGCGGTAACGCATGTTCTCGACGCGCGTATACGCCTGTGCAGCTACCTCGCAGAGCGCTTCCAACGCCTGCACCTCATCGGGATCCAACTTTGTGCCTTCACGATGAACGCCATAGAGCGCAAACGCGGCGAGGTCGTCTCCCTGAAAGATCGGAATGACAATCGCCGGGGCGGCCTCGCCGTCGCGCAGTTGCGCCCAGACGTGCGAGCGAAGATCAGCTAAGTGTAACGGTTTACGTTCCGTCGCAAGAAAGCGCACCAAGTCGTGGTCGGCATCGAAAACCGCGGCGTCGGGATGGTTCCAACCTGCCGTACACGAGAGCGCGAACACCGATCCCTGCGCGCGGAAAAGTGCGGCCATTGTAAGTACGAGTTTATCGTACGGATCGTGGACCAGCGCACCATCGATGGTCTCTTCCCGCGCGGCACGCAAAAGCGTGCGGCCGAGCCGATGCAAGTACGCTTCGGCTGCATGTTTTTTGCGAAAGAGTAAGAGATCGACCGCACTCTCCAGCCACCGATACGTGCGGTGCAGAGCGAATCCAAGCGCGATCGTCACGAGAGCATCGATCGCCATCGCAACGCGCGCCTGCATCAGGTACGCGCTAGTCGCCCAATCGACAATGCCGATGATGCCGACGACGAGCGTCGTAATGGCTGCGTAAACGACCGTGCGGCTGATGACGAAACGGACGTCGATGACGTGGCGCTTTAGAATGGCATACATCAGGGCTACCGGCATGACGATCGTGAGCACGCCGAAAAGGGTGCCCATGCCGCCAAGCGGACCGGACGCTAGTTGGTTGCGGACGTCGTTAATGACAAGGCCAAGAACGATTGCGAACGCCGCCCATGCAAAGCGCGCGCGTTCTTCGCCGTGGGTAACTGCGAGGCGGACAATGACGACCAGAACGACGGCCGCCGTAACTGCGTCGTTGATGCCCACCTGAACGGAGTCCGCGAAGGTGAGATCGGGACGGAAGGCTTGGAAGATGGCGAACGCAATCTGGCCGATTGTTAGAATCGACGCTAGCCATGTTGCGGTTCGCCTCCATCCGGCGGGAACGCGGTCGTTGGGGACCAGGAGCGCGAACAGCAGCATGAACTCGGTGGCAGACCAGACGAATACTCCGAGGAGATTCGTCATCACGGCGTAGAGTGCCGGGGGGAATACGGTATCGTTAATCCACGTAGCATACGACGGTACGCCGCCCAGGCAATAAGCGAAGAATATCCATGTGAGCCAGCCCGGGCGCGCCATCACGAGCAATATCCCTACCAAGAGAAACACGGCGAAGACCGCTAAGCGTAGAAGTGCGATCCACACCGAGCCATACAAGTAACCTATGGCCGGCCGTACTTCCGGGAAAACGCGAAACGATTGCCACGCGCCACTGCGCAGCGCGCAGAGCGGAATCGAGCTACCGGAGACGTAGGGTGACGGCGAGCCCTGCCATTCGGGAAGCAGCACGGTCTTATCGCGCTCTGATAGGCACGAGACAATGTCGCCGGCGCGAAGTCCCGCCCGGAAGGCCGGCGAACGAGGATCGATCCGAACGATTGTCGGTCCCACCAGCGCACCGCTAGCTGCAAGGTGCGCACCGGTGTATGCGACCGGCGGATTCACCAGCATGGGAAAAGCCGCGATAAATAGGAATAGCGCGGAAGCGGTAACCGTCACGAGGGCGCGCAAGGCCGTCATGCGTGGTTATACTTCGGCCGGCGGCGGACTCCTTGGCTCCGCGCAGGATGAGATGGTTAGAACGGCTAGAACGTTAGAACGTATTCACTTGAAAAATGCCACGCAGGAGGAAACCTCCACGGCCACGCTTCGCTCCTGGCGTACGCTGCTTTTGGCGTTCTGCATCTGTTGCCTTGCCATCAACGCCGTGAGCCTCTTCTCGGATAGCGTTGAAGCCTCGTCGGCGTTGGGCTTTCAGGTTGAGCGCACAGGCGACTCGGCACTCGTGCGCATTGATTCCGTCGATCCGGGAGGCGCGGCAGCCGCGAGTGGTCTACGCGTCGGCGACCTGGTCCATCTACGCGAACTCTCACCCGGCGATCGCTACCGGTTGCTGACCGGGGTCTATCCGCACGAGCGGATCCCGGTGGTGGTTTCGCGCGGACAACGCACAATCAGGCTTACCTACCGGAGCGGCAATGCGCCGATATGGCGATGGGATGTTTGGCTGTGGTGCGTCGCATCGTTTTGGATGCTCGGTTTCGCAATGTTCATCGCCTGGCGGCGCGCGGATTCCGCCGAGGCGCGGGTTTTGTGCATATTGCTCGCATCCAATTCCGCGGGCGCCGGACTGCAGGCCGGCAGCTGGATCGGCCTCTCACCGTTCGCTGACTTCGTAACCGCGGCGATCGGCTATTCGGTCACGTGGATTTCCGCTGCGCTTCTCGCGAGCTATGCGTTGCTCTTCGGTCAGCCCGTTTCACGCATGCGTCGCATACTCACGGGGATTACCTACGCCACGGCCGCCGCGGTTGCGGTCTATGAGATCTTACGCCTTGTCTTGCTCTGGACAGGCGGCGAGCCGTGGGTTGCCCAGAGTTTGGCGCCGGATTGGAATTTCGGGTATGGCGCGATCCCGTACATCCTCGCATTGATCTGCGCGCTGGTGGCCACGTCGTCTGCGCGGGGCAAAGAGCGCGGCCGGATAGCGTGGACCACCGTTATGATCGGCGTGTTTTATGTGACGCAAGCGGTCATGTATCTCGTGCCGATCCTCTCGCCGAGCACGCAGCGCGGAAGCGCTTTGGTTACGGCGTACGAATGCGTGAACGTCGGCGCGTTTCTGGCGCCGCTCGGCATGACGTATGCGCTACTTAACCGACGAATACTGGACATCGGCTTCGCGCTCAATCGCGTGGTGATTTTTTCCGCGGTCTCCGTCATCATCGTCGGGATCTTCGTGCTCGCCGAGTGGGTGTTCGGCACGTGGCTTCAGCGCGTGAGCCACACCGCGAGTCTCTTGGCCGGCGCCGCAGTCGCGCTTGCGCTGGGTCTATCGATTCGCTTTGTGCATGCTCGCGTCGAACACATACTCGACCGCGTCTTCTTTCGGAAGCGCCACGAAGACGAACAGGGGATTCGGCGATTCGCGCGGGAGGCAGCGTACATGTCGGATGCCGACGCATTGATTGCCCGAACCGTCGACGTGTTGGAGCGCTACGCCGATGCCTCGTTCGTGAGGCTCGCCCTCGACGAGGGCGTGGGGCGATACGGCCCCGTGAGCGAGAACGATCCCGCGATCCTTTCCCTACGCACCTGGCACCGCGTCGTCGATCTGCACGCGATCGATTCACAGCTCGAGGGGGAATTTGCCTATCCGATGGTGGCCCGAGGGCGCCTCGTCGGCGCCTTGGTTCTCGGCCCTAAGCACTCGCAAGAATCTTATGCGCCCGATGAATCCCAAGCGATCGAAGAACTGGCGCACGGCGTTGCGGGCGCGATGGACATCCTCATGCAAAACGAGCCAGCCACGAACGACCGCATCGTTACGGAGTTGAAGGCAATGCGTTCCGCGATGGTTGATGGCTTCACGGCAATGACCGCAAAAATGGAACGCGGCGAGGGCATCGTGAGCTGAGCCATTCTAGAGCTCGCTCGAAGGATCGATGGGAGCTTGCAACGGTATCCGCCGTACGCCGCGCGGGTAGTTTCCATCCGGGTGCCGCCGGTCCCAATCTTGCGAAAGCACCGTCAAATATTCGAAATTTTCATATACGGAAGGCCCGCGCCTCCGTCGGTATAGTTCCAGCGCGGGCGCGCATAGATTCCAATAGCGGTCGGGGTTGCCGAACTCCAAAAATACATCCGCGGAGATAAGCCCCAGTTTGATGTAACCGCCGACCTGTTCGAAGTAGTCGCACAGCCACAGTTCCTTGTGAATTGTGCGGTCTGGCGGTTGAAGGTTTTCCAAGTCCGCACGAAATTGCGGCTCTTCCATGGAGCGCGCCAAATCGCCGGCGACAAACCCAAAAGCCTCATCAAGCGCCTTAGAGTTACGCAGTTCTCGCAGCGCAATGATCGATTCCAATTGATTGCTGTGACGAATGTGGCGGAGTTGAATCATCGCGGCCACTGCCGTAACGGCGATGACGATGAACGTTGCAACGGAGGCAAGGCTATTTAAGAGATCGAGCGCCATCCTGGTCCACTACTTACGCGAGCACTGCGACGTGTAGGTACGGTGACTGACCGAACTCGTCGCCGCCATCGACCATGCGTTCGAGCCGCTCCACGTGAGCTGGTGATCGGCGCCGTCGATGTGCAGCGTACCGCTTTGGGACCCGTCGGAACGTACGTGTACGGCCCACTACCGCCGAGCATCGCGCCTGAGTTTCCGGCCGAGACACTGTTTGGCCCGGACCACTTCGCATCCGGTGACGTGCCCCCCGAAGCCATCCCGCCCTTGTTGAAACCGTACGACGCGTGGACCGTGACCGCGATCGGCCCGATGGCCGTGTTCACCGTTTGATGCACCGCGCATGCCCACGCCCCGATCATCGCGGTGTCGTCGACGTCGCTTGAGGCCGTCGGCGCCGGCGAAGGCGCCGGCGTCGAGCAACGTCGGCAGAGTTACCGCCAAGGAGAGTCCAATCGAGGTAAGGGTACGCGCCAAAGATCGCATCGAAGGCAAGTCCTCAGCTGCCTCCTTGGGTTTGGATAGATACTGGGATCGTTTCGGAACGGCCGTTGGCGTCGGTGACCTGCACGGTCAGGGAGCAGATGGTGCCGCTCGAAGACGTGTTGATTAAAAAATCGTGATCGGTTCCGCTCACCGGCGTGATCGAGGTGAAGCAGCTCGGTGTCGTTCCGACGGGCGAAACGGTGAACGGGCCGCTGTCGCCACGCTCGTCGATGCTCAATAATCCCGACGACCCGTTCGTAGTGACGATGCCGTTCGGAACGGACCAGGTCGTCGTCAGAACGGCGCGAGCCACACTGATATTTCGGGAGATATTATCTTGATACCCGAGGAACGGATCTCCGTTCGTTGAGTACGCGGGCACGGTTTCATAGGGCAGAGCGGCATTCGGAAGGGACAGGAGCAGCGTTATCGGCAAGGCGCCGTTTACACCCTCGACGATGCCGAGCGCGTTATTATGGGCATCCGCGAATGCGATGCGATCGGCGCTAGCGCTCGGTCCGAACGCGGAGAGCGCCTCTGATTGCCGAGTGGGCAGGCTCACGTACTGCGTCATCGCGGTGCCGCCTTGTGAGAGCGTCGAGATATAGTCGCTGTTCACATCGTCGTCAAAGCTCGCGTAAGCTTTCCCCGTTCCATCGATCGCGACGCCGCCCCCGAACGCGTTTCCGATCGTCAACCCGGTGTTGATCGTCGTAACGTTGGATGTGGTGACGACGTAGAACGCATCGGTGTACGACACATTGACAGCGATACCGCCGCTGAGGTAGGGAGCGATATAAATTCCGTTCGACTCGGGGTAGGGCGAGTTTAGCGCGAGGTTTGCAGTCGATGTTGTCGTTCCCGAATGGCCGCAGCCTGTCGTTACGGCGAAATAGCCCGCATAGTCGGTGTACGGAGAGACGCCGATCTCCCCGACATACCAGAGCTTTCCCTGCCCGTCGATCGTCACCGCGTCTGGGGAAACGGGATTCGAAATCGAGTCGGCAAGGGGAATCGTCGCGAGGGCCGCTCCACCCGAGGGACCGAAGCAGGCGATTTGTTTATTGGCCGAATCGGCGACCCAAATCGATCCGTCGCTCGCCGTGATGAAGGCGGTGGGCGTTACCCCATTGAGTTGGACGGACGATATGGCACCGGTAGACGGCGCAATGGTGCCGTATATCGCGGATAAGCCGGCGGTAGCGGGTAGGAGAAACGCCACGGGTCCGCCCGGAAGCCCTTGCAGAAAGACGTTGGTGTAGGTGTTGCCTGCCGTAGAAACCGGATAGGTGATCAGATTGCTCGCGAGCGCAACGTACGCGGGCGAAGGAGCCGGTGAGGCCTGCTGCGATGCGCTGATCGTAGCACGATCGAGGATGTGATCTTGCGCATCCGGCGTGATCGTCCCGTCGTAGGTGAACTGCACGTTGCCTAAGTCCGCGGCGCAACTTACGATTACAAAGGATGTGCCGCCGAGGCCGCCAGCGGAGGGTCTTCGGTGCGCTGCAGACGTTCCAGGGCTGCATTGCGGGTTATTCAAGAGCAGACCGACACCGGCATTCGCGGGTGAAACGCTGATGACGATGGGACTTTCGAACGCGTCGCTGAGGATGGGGTAACCGCTCGCGTCGTATGGGGTGATGCCCAGCGCGTTGGCAACCGAGGCGACGCCTGCAGTAACGATTTGGGTGTTGGGGGTATTGCTCGGATCGGGGCTGGGTACTTCC
>DATKGB010000266.1:0-18705 GCA_035544315.1 Verrucomicrobiia bacterium | reverse complement strand
GGGACGTGAAGGGCCCGGATTCTGCTGGGCGTAAGGACCGCAAGACTACTGGAGGCCAGCCATGCAATTGCGAATCTCGTTTTCGGCGTTGCTCGCCGTAGCGTTCCTTTCCGTCTTAATCGCCGCTTGCAGTGGGCCGGGCGGAAATGCATCTGTGATGACGCCTACACCGTCACCTACACCCACGCCGACGCCGGCGAGCAATCTCTATGTTGCCAATTCAAACCAGGTGCTGCTGAAGTTCGCGCTGCCGCTGACCTCCGGCTCGACGCCCGTAACCCAAACTACCGTTCCGACAGATGGTGAAGGACTCAATGGCGTGGCAGTCAACGCGCAATTCATCGCGACGTTGAGCACGCTAGGTGAAGTAGCGCTGTTCGCACAACCATTGGCCTCGGCCAGCACGCCCACGGTGCAATTCACCCTACCCCAGAACGCAGGCAGACTGATGACTTTCGACGGCGCGGGCGATCTTTGGGCCGCGACGGGCAGCGACACCTTCGACGAATACAAATCGCCCTTCACGAACGGGATGTCGCCGGCGCTGAATACCGACAACATCTCCTCAGGCCTTGGGATCGCTTTCGACGCGTCCGGGAACCTCTACATTACCGACGGCGGAAGTTTCGACGTCTTCGCGCCCCCTTATACCGGTTCGCCGATAAGCGTCACTCTGCCCGGGATCAACCCCGTGGCCTACGGAAACGCGATCATCGGCACGCAGATTTTTATCGCGGATCGCGGCGACAGCGTCATTGCCGTGTACAACCTACCGGTCACCGCGTCGAGCACGCCCGCCATAACCTTCACGGCGCACCAACCTTTGGGAATTGCCAGTGACTCGTCGGGCAACCTCTATGTAGCGAGCAACGGGGAACCTGGAAACATCTTCGTCTTCGCCCCGCCGTTTACGGCCTCCAGCGTTCCCGCGGTAACGGTCAACAATGCGCTCAACTCACCGATCGGAATCGCGGTCGGTCCCTAAAAAAAGCGTGCGGTATTTCATTTCACGGGATGATTTTCCCGATTTTGTTGCTCTGCGATTCGGTGAACCAGAGGTTGCCGTCCGGCCCCGCCGCGATTCCGGTGGGATACGAGTTGGATGTCGGTATCGGATACTCGGTGAAGGTTCCGCTCGGCGTGACCTTCCCGATCTTGTCGGCGACGTATTCCGTGAACCAGATGTTGCCGTCCGGGCCCGCGGTGATGCCGCCCGGTTGCGCGTTAGCTGTCGGTATCGAATACTCGGTGAAGCTCCCGCTGGTGCTGATCTTCCCGATTTTGTTACCCGAGGTTTCGGTGAACCAAAGGTTGCCACCCGGGCCTGCGGCGATCGAGCCCGGGATTGCGTTGCTCGTCGGAACCACATACGCAGTGAAGGTCCCGCTTGGCGTAACCTTTCCGATCTTGTTGGAGAAGTATCCGGTAAACCATATGTTGCCGTCCGAGCCTAAGGCGATGTCGCCCGAAGAGTTTGAGATATCACCCGAGCCCGCCGGAAGCGGATACTGAGTAAAGCTTCCACTTGGCGTAACCTTTGCGATAATATTCGGGTTGCCGACTTCTGTTATCCACATGTTTCCATCCGCGCCAGCGGCGATGCCGGCTGGCTGCGCCGAGCCGGTGAGCGGCGAGGGAATTACGTACAGGGTGGCAGTTCCGCTGGGCGTGATTTTTCCGGTCTCCGGCGTGTTGAAGTTCGTTTGGGTGAACCACATGTTGCCGTCCGGGCCCTTGGCGATGCCGTACGGGCCTGCAGCGCTCGCAGGAAGGGAATACTCGGTGAGCATTCCCCCCGGCGTCATCTTCCCGATCTGATCATCGCCGCCATATTCGGTGAACCAGAGGTTGCCGTCCGGGCCTGCGGCGATGTCCTGCGGCACAGCGTTAGCTGACCCCAGCGGAATCTCGGTGATCGTGCCACTCGCAACCCTGAAGGGCGAGGAATAAATTCCACCCCCGGCCCCAATGATGTATAACTGCGTGCTGCCCGCTGAAACGCTGACGCCGGAGCCCGCCTGCGCACTCCAACCCGGGGTGCTAAGGTTGTAGTAATAGAGCGCATTGCCAGAAGCGTTGGTAGGAAAGCCCAGAGCAAACACGCCACCGAATGTGGTCGGTGCGACCGCCGATGCATTGCCGGGCAATTGCACGAAACTATTGTCGGTGTTTTCGTGATAGATATTGCCGATTGAATTCAAGATGTACAGCCCGCCGGCCGATACCGTACCGTTAGAAAGCACGTAACTGGTGGTATCCCAGGAAGCGGCAATTGAGGTTCCCGCACCGGGCACTTGCGACCAGCTGGTGGTGTAATGCCAAATCGCCTGATCGCTACCCGCCGCATTGCCGTTGGAGAGCACGTAGACGGAACTATCGTAACCCACCGTGACATCGCTTGCGCCGCCGCCCAGTGCGGTCCACGTTCCACCGCTATACGAGTACGTGCCGCCGCCGGAGTTGATGACGTACAGCGTGCCGTTGGGCGCGACCGAGAGGCGCGATGCAAGCCCGCTAATATTGGTCCACGTGCCGCTCACATAATGCCAAATGTATTTGTCAGCGCCACTGGGTTGATCCGAGAGCACCCAGAGCGAACCATCGGGAGCTGCGGCGGCGCGCGCCGCCGTCCCAGGAATTTGCGTCCAATTCAAGCCCTGAACAACGCTTTGCGGCCTAACGTTCATGACGCTGGCCGGAAGGATGCCTGTTTTCGCCATGGGCGCCGCCGGAATGAGTGCCGGCGAGATTGATTTGGGCATGACCATCTGCGGAGTGGTGCGTGGGCCGGATGAAAGTCCCGAACACCCGCTAGTCAATACCAAGCCCAAAAGGGCAACAATGGGAAGACGCCAGGTCTTCATAGTCCAGCTCCGTTTCCAGCAAAGGCGTTCTGTTGCGCGGCTAGCACTCCGATTCCTGTCAGCAGCCGCGTCTATCATGGTGACATGATGTTCAGCAAGGTTTTAGCCGCCCCCAGCCCACCGCGAAACAGTCGGTGCCTATCGCAGCAGGGCAATATCACGGCGCAGGGACTCATGGTTTTCAAATCGCTTACGGATGCGATCCGTGCCGGATATATGGTTCACGATAAAATTGAAGGCGGCTATTTGGTCCGCATTATGACGCCCGGGGGTTGGGCAATAGCGATTGTTAGATGCAAGCAATAAGGACGTGAATCGCGGTTGTGGGACGCGCCGCACGATGCGCACGTCCAAGGTACGCTCGCGCTGCGTCACAAGCGCAGGAGTTCGACTCGGCGGTTGAGCGCTTTGCCGGCGTAATGCATATTTTCGTCCGCTCCAGATGGCCGAGCTCTTCGATGTCAGATCGTCGCTTTTCCAGATTAAGGGCGTGGGCCGGCGCCTCCTTCGGAGCCCTTAACGCCCGGCGCAGATTGTTCGCGGGAGATCCGCTCGACGATCTCTGCGATCGTTTTCTCCACGATATCGGGTTGATCGGCAACGCTAATGGCTTGAAGCCCGTGGTACTCATCCGGAATCGTTGGGCGCCCAAGCACGATTGGGATCAGGCAGCGCGACGCGCTGCCGAGCTCGATCCATTTTCTGAAGGCGCACCCAAGTTCGAACAGGCAATAGCCTTTGTTTTCCTGTCGGAAGTAGTTCTCGGAAAACACGGGCACGACGAGTCGGCTATAAAGGACCGCGCGCGAAAGCACGGGGAGCCAATCGTCGCCGGTGTGAAGCGCCGTTTTATCGAAAAAGACTTCGAGGCCGTTTCCGTTCGGCAGTTTCGCCTTGCGGAAAGGCTCGTAGACGTTCTCACGTACCCACTCGATGTCGCCGTGCGCGTAGCTTATGAAGATATCGTAGTCGGGCGCTTCATCGTCGAATCCGAAACCGCGATCCGCGGCTACGATCTGATTCCCACGCACGCCCGACAAACCCGCCGCGAGGAAAACGGCGAATGAGACGAGCGACACCTGCGGTTGAATCTTGCCCAAGCCGAGCATCAAGGCTTCGAACGCCGCGAAGACTCCCAGACCGATGCAACATCCCAAGACGGCGGCCGCCCACGGGAGAAAACGGCGTGCCGATTGCAGTCGCAATCGTTTTAGTAGCAGAAAGCATGCGACGAAGGCGAGCGCGGTAATCCCGGAAAATGCCGCCGCCAGAAGGAGCAGCATTCCATTCACGGGCTGAGTTCCTCGCATGGTAGCTGCGTCGCGGGCATCGCTCAACGCCCAGGCCACCAGTTCCGGGCCGCCGATATTGACCGAGCCATCCCCATGCAATCGCTGCCACGGCTCTTGCTCGTCGGACGAGTTCGACTCGAGTATCGGTCGATCGTGCTCGACCGATCCGACGATAACGTAGTCGTTCTTCAGGCTCGCAACGTTGGGGAACGGATGCGTCAGCGTGATCGCGTAGAATTGGCCGTGAGGCAGAGTCGAATACGGGGAGCGCGTCAACGGCGGCCCTACATACACCGATCCGCGCAGCCCGTCGCACGGCAGCGTTGCTTGCTGGGAGTCGCTCCCGTCGAAACCTGCCAGCACGAGAGCGGTCACGGACTGCAGCGGTTGCGTAACCGTCGTATCGCTGTCGGGCGCGCGATATGGGACAGCCGCGTAACAATCGCGCGAGATCAACACCCCCGAATCGGCGACAAAAAAGGTTGTGTGGCCAAAGCCTGCGAGATAGCGATACCCATCGTAGATGCCTGGATCGTGAGGCTCGAGAGAACCGGGCACGTCGTTTTGATCCACCGGTAGCGCCTCGACCGCATACAGGTCGATCGCGGCCGCTCTTGCCGCCGACAACGATTTCAGCAGCGCAGCGGTTGCCCTTGCGCACGCCGCGCATTCATCGAAATTGAAGTCGAGAATCACGGCGGCGGGATGCTGCGAGGGGGGCTTGGATGCGAGCTTGCTGAGAAACGCAGCAATCGTGCTGCGTTGCGGCGACGTATTTTCAGTCTCGCTGTACGATTGCACGTCCACGACCACGATTCGGGAGTCGAGTGTCGAGCTCTGCGCCGTGCTGATCGGCGCGAAGAAATTCATATCCCACGCGTGCCACGGCATCCACTGCGTCGCGACCGCCATAATGGCAACGTAGATGCCGACCAGGATTACCGTCTGCGGAACCCAAGGCGAGGCGGAAAGAAACGTGCGGATCATCTTGTTCAGCGCTGCGGATGCGGCTTGAGGAGCTCCCCGACGCGTTGCACGCCGGCCTTCGCAGCCACATCACCTTGCGCCGCGCCCAATAGATACCAATGCAGCGCCGTCGCATAGTTCGGCGGCGCGCCCTGGCCATTTTCGTACATATATCCTAAATGGTAAAACGCGCGCTCCACGCCGCGCGCGGCGGCGAGCTGATACCAGTGCAGCGCTTTGGTGTAATCCTGCGGCACCCCGTTGCCGTGCGCGTACATGGAGGCGATGTTGTACTCGGCGAAAGCATTGCCTCGTGCGGCAGCGAGCCGGTACCAGTGCAGCGCCTGCGGGTAATCCTGCGGTACGCCGTTACCAACATCGTACATGGAGCCGATGTTGTTGTCGGCGGCGCCGGCACCTTGCGCGGCGGCGAGCCCGAACCAGTGCAGCGCCTGCGTGGAATCCTGCCGCACGCCGATGCCATGGGCGTACATGAAGCCAAGGTTGTTCTCGGCGGCGTCGAGGCCTTGCGTGGCGGCGAGCCGGTACCAGTGCAGCGCCTGCGCTGCATTTTGCGGCACGCCGTCACCATTTTCGTACATGAAGCCGATGTTGTTGTCGGCGTCAGCAAGGCCTTGCGCGGCGGCGAGACGATACCAGTGCAGCGCCTGGGCTGCATTCTGCGGTACGCCGTGGCCGTTATCGTACATGAAGCCGAGGTTGTTCTCGGCTGTGGCATTGCCTTGCGCGGCGGCAAGGTGGAAGCTGCGCAGTGCCTGCGCATAGTCAAGCCGCACGCCTTGTCCAAGGGCATACGCGAAGCCGACGTTGTTCTGGGCGGCGGCACTGCCGTGCGCGGCGGCGAGCCGGTACCAGTACAGCGCCTGCACTGCATCGTGCGGCACGCCGTTGCCATCGTCGTACATGGACCCGATATTGTTCAGGGCGGCGGCATTGCCATGCGCGGAGGCGAGTCGGTACCAGTGCAGCGCCAGCGTTGCATCTTGTGGTACGCCGCCACCACGCTCGTACCTATAGCCGAGATTGAACTCAGCATTCGCGTCGCCGGTAGCGGCAGCAATTCGCTCGGCCCGTACTTGCGATGCAACGGCCGCAGCTGACTCCCGGCCGAGATCGTACGTAACCGACTGGCGCCTAGTGGCAGCGATATCATCGATCCGCTCGACGTGCGCCTGCGCCGCCATTGGCTGACCCGATGCACCCAATCCAGCGGTCGTCCCGATCTTCGTCGCTTCGACGCTCCCGTTCGTAACCACAATCGCGACACTGGCCGGACTTGCAACAAACGAGTACACGGTGCCGTGCGCCGCTGCGACAATTCCGTGTCCGGAGACGTGGAAAAAGTCGAGTGGATCGTCGGCTGTCGTTCTCCCGGTGCCGATCGCTACGCTCTCGAGCGTTCCGGTGTAGTGGAACGTAGCGATCGATCCGGGACTCAAGGTTATGGTGCTTCTCCCCGTTGTGCTGACGTGGGCGATGGCAATTGTCATGTGGGCCGGGACGTCGACTTGAACGTCGTTCGGCAGGGTTTGCCTTTCTCGCATGCCCTGCTGCAGCACCGTGCCGTCGAGGCGTCGTAGCGTTACGCTCGGTGCCTTGGAAACGGACTGGCCGTCGCGCACGATCTGCGCCACCGTCAGCGTCGGCGCGGCGTCAACCCGACTCGCCGTCAACAGCACGGCGATCGCAAGCAGAGGAACGCAGCGAACGAGATTCATGAGCGCAGGAATAGCGAGACGGTTTGCGCCGCTACGTTAAGGAGCCCGCTCGTAGTTGACGATGCCGCCGTAGTTGACATCTTGCCAGCGCATCGCGTTGGGCGAGAGGAACTGCACGCGATACAACCCACCCGGCGGCTCAGGAACGGGCTGGCACCCCGTGGGTGGCGGGAAGCACTGCTGCTTGGGCTCCCAGTCGGTCACCGTGAAGTGCAGGAGCCCGCCGACGATTTTCCAAGTGCCCGAGTCGGTGCTCGCGATCCTGCCCACTCGTACGGTGTCGACGTAGGTTCCGTTGGACTGCATAACCAGGTCAAAGGCGTACGACCCACCGCCGACGGTCGCGGCGCCCTGCCAGTGTCCGACCAGCGAGTTCGCGGCTAAGCCGACGCCCCAAGCCAGGCATGCGAGCATACAAAGGAATGCTGTGGCGCGAAATGCTCTCATAGCCACCTCCATAAACGGGCACTTTGACGAACGGTCGCCTCCGCCCTACCGGGCCCGCGACGTCGAATATCTTGCGCTGCGCGCCAAGAACTGACTGCGAAGCTCGTCGTTGCGCTAGACGTCCGGCGAACCGTGATAGTACTGCTCTCGGGTCGAACATTGGGTCTCGTCGCCAGGTTCCCGCGGGCTGACGCGAAAGCATCCACGTCCGCGCCCACGCCGGAAAGGAGCCGCTCATGTATTGTGTCGTCCGTCAATATAAGATGAAGTCGCCCGAGGACATCGACAAGGTGATCGACGGGATCCGCGACGCGTTCCTACCGATCGTAAGCAAAGAACGGGGCTTCGTCGGATACAGCGTGGCCCTTTCCGAGCAAGGCGAGCTGATTACGACGGGATTCTTCCAGGATCGCGCGGGCGCGGATGAGTCGACCCGGCTCGCCGCCGATTGGGTGCGCGACAACATGAAGTCGGCGGTTGATGGACCGCCCAAAGTTACCGAGGGCGACGTGCGCATTCAGGAGCGCCGAGGCGGAGAGGCCGCGTATGGATTACTGCGCCGCGCCAAGCTGCAGTCGGGCAAGATGAATGAAGCGCTCGATCTCATGCGCGGCAAGATGATCCCGATGCTCGCCGAGGTCCCGGGATTTGTCAGCATGTCGCTGCTCGAGGTTGGACCCGATCAATTTCTGACGTTGAGCGCGTGGCGCGATCGTGCGAGTGCGCAGGAAGCCACGCGCCGTGGGATGGCCTTCATGCAAGAACATGCAGGCCATCTCATGGCGGGTCCGCCCGAGATGATCGACGGCGAAATAAAATTACGCCACATAAACGAGGCAGCTCTATAAACCCGGGTTCCCCATATGAGCCCCGACCCCGTCGCCAAAATCGGCGTCAAAGGTCAGCCACGGTGGGCGTTCGTCGATTTTATTGGTCGTCTATAGGTCGCGGGGTGGGGTCCAGCGGCGGTTGCGGATGTGGGCTGGGGTTTGCTGTAGGCGGCTACGATTTTCGAACTGTTCGGCGAGCCATTGAAACCATTCGAGGAACATGGGGTACCCTTGCGCTTCTCGCGTTTCGTTGGCCCAGCCTTTGAGGCGATCCCACATCGAAACGACGCCGCCTCCGAGGAGTTCGTCGACGACGCTGAACGAGACGGTTCCACGATGTACGAGCCAGCCGATCATTTCTAAACGAAACGCCATGAGCTGGGAGGAGTCTTCGTAGTCGGCGCCGCGAGCGCGCAGGTCCGATCCCGAAATTCCAGCCGGTAGGGCGAGAAGGATGCGAAAGCCGTGTGAGAATGCGTCGTCTTGGATCGATCGCACGAGTTCGATTGCGGCGGAGTCGCGGCGCTGGGCGCGTATTTGGCGCAACTGGACGGCGCCGAAAAATGCGGTAATTGCGATGACGACACCAGTTAGTGCCGCGCTCAGGGCGCCGATTGCTTCCCAGCTCATTTTAGTAAGCCTATCATGCGCGGTACCGAAGCCGGATAATTTCCGTGAGGGTGACGGTCGTGCCACGCCTGCGCACGCGTAGCGAGGTACTCGAAGTTTTCGAAGGTGTACGGCCGCTTCTTACGGACTACCACGATCGGAGGCTGCAAGAGCTTCCAATAGAGGAGCACGTTGTACCAGTGCCCTTGGAGGAAGAGGTTCTCGTCGATCAGGCCGCTGCGCACGAACGATCCGACCTCCTCGTACAGCTCGGCCAGGTGCAATTCGGGGTGCTGCTTTCGATCGACGGGTATTTTGTCTAACCCGGCGATAAAGACCGGGTCTTCCATGCGCTTGGGCAGATCAGTCCGCACGAAATCGATCAACTCGTGAAGGTGCGGATCCTGAAACAACTGGAGCACCGAGAGCAGGCCTGACAGCTGATTGCTCTGGCGAAGGTGTCGAAGCTGTACGAGCGCTGCAATCGCCGTCGCTGCGATTACCAGGAAGGTTGCCAGCGCCGAGAAGGCGCCGATGGCTTCGTACGACATGTCAGCTAATTAACATAAATTAGATGGCTTTGATGGGGCGGTAACGCGGCTCCCACATCGCGTTGCGAATCGCCGTCTCCAAGTTCGGCGGGTTGACCCGCGCGAGTCCTTCGCGTACCGCCTGTTTCGCGACGGCGATTGCTACGCATACCGAGACCTCGCGCAGGTTCGCGACCGCCGGGAGAATCGGCGCGCCGAGTTGCGACGCATCGACCATCTCGGCGATCGTATGCGCGGCGGCTATAAACATCTCGTCGCTGATCATTCGTGCGCGCGTGACGATCGTCCCCAAACCGAGGCCCGGGAAGAGCATCGCATTGTTCGACTGGGCGATCGTGTACGTCGTGCTGTTGTAGATTACCGAATCGAATGGGCTGCCCGTAGCAATCAACGCCTTGCCGTCGGTCCAATGGATGAGGTCGGTCGGCACCGCTTCGGCGAGTGCCGTCGGATTCGAGAGCGCCAGAATGACGGGGCGTGGAGTGCCCTTTGCCATCAGACGCACGACCGGTTCACTAAACGCACCGGAAACGCCTGACGACCCGATCAGGATCGTCGGTTGAATCCGGCGTACGACTTCCTCCAAGCCGATGCCGCGTTCGCCGTCGCGCTGCCACCCAGCAACGTCGGCCGCAGGCCGCGCATACTGCCTTTGGAAGTCGCGAAGATCCCCCATGTCGTCAACCAGCAGTCCCGCCCGGTCGACGCACCAGAATCGGCGCGCGGCGGCTTCGGCAGCGAGCCCGTCGCTCATCATCGCGTTCCGGATGAGATCGGCGATGCCGCATCCCGCAGTTCCGGCGCCGAAGACGACGATTTTTTGGTCCCGCATTCGGCTGTCGGCTACCTTAATTGCGGACGTCGCTGCGGCAAGCACGATCGCAGCCGTGCCCTGAATGTCGTCGTTGAACGTGCAGATCGACGATCGATACGTGTTGAGAATCCAGCGCGCGTTGACCGCGCTGAAGTCTTCCCAATGCAGCAGCGCGTTCGGATATAAACGTAAGGCGGTCGCTACGTATTTGTCAATGAAAGCTTGATACTGCTCGCCGCGGACGCGCGGATGGCGATATCCAAGGTAGAGGGGATCGTCGAGGAGCGATTGCCGGTCCGTTCCAACGTCGAGCATGACCGGAATCGCGCGCGACGGATCGATCCCCGCGGCAGCCGTATAAACGGCCAATTTACCGGTGCAGATATCGATGCCGCCGACGCCCCAATCGCCGATCCCGAGAATCGCTTCGGCGTCCGTCGCCACGATCAGATCGATGTCGTCGGCGTCTGCCCCAGCCTGAGCGTTCAGCAGCGCTTCCTCGATTTCGTCCGGGCGATCGATCGAAAGAAAAACGCCGCGCGGCCTGCGGTATTGATGGCTGTATTGTTCGATTGCCAAACCCACCGTCGGCGTATAGACGATCGGGAGCATTTCAACGACGTGCGCGGCGAGCAAATGGGCGAAAAGCGCCTCGTTCCGCTCTTGCATCGCCGTCAGGAACGTGTACCTGGCCAGATCGTTCGCTTGCTTCTTGAACAGCTCGTACGCACGCTGCGCCTGTTGCTCGATCGTCAGGACTGCAGGCGGGAGCAGTCCCGTCAGCCCCAGCGCGCGCCGCTCGTCGAACGTGAACGCAGTGCCTTTGTTGATCTGAGGGGTACGCAACACATCAAAGCCTCGAGCCGAAATTTCAAAAGCGCCGTTTTCGTCGACACGATAAAATTTCGTGGGCTTGCGAACGCTTGTGTCCGTAATGGCCTGCCTCCCGGGGCGCACTGTTTGCAAGGCTGCGCTCTTTTCGACGGGCTCGACAAACTGCCTGGCACGGGACCGAGCGCCGTGCTAGACTGAGTGACAGGTAGATTCCGAACAGGAGGCTCGGCATGCGTCCGGTCCCGATCGTGATGTGCGCGCTAGCGTTGATGCTTTGCAGTTTCGTCGCGCCTCAAACGCGTGCTGACGACCTCTCGCCATCTCAACTGTACGTGCGGGCTCTCTCGGTCATGCAGAGCCTGCCCGAGCCCCCGTTTGTCACCTACCGTTCGCAATTCAGCTCGCCGGCGATGCGCATCGACCTGGCCCCCGATCGGGGCTATGCCTCGCTCTATCTGCTCATCAACGATCTGGAATCGACACTTTCGGTGCAAGCTTCCTACCGATCCGCCGAGCGGCGCGTCGTGCTGAGCGAACCCGGCGGTCAAGAACTCGTCGCCCTCTCGCCGATTTTCAATCCGACTTGGACGGGCGCGTACCAGTGGGTGCGATATGGTCTGCAAGGGGCGCCCGCTCCGGTAGCGCCGTCGCCGCAAGCGTCCGCACCGCCGGGGCTCGAGACGATCGCCGTCGTAAACGCCCTGTCGCCAGGCGCCTATGATGTCGACGACGCCGGCGCGCAGAACTGCCCGAGCGGTTCGGCGGGAGATCACTTGCGTTTACGGGCGCGCTTCGATCCCGATAACCATCCGCTCACCGACGTGGTGATTGAAGACGACTCCTCGCGTTTTTGCGTCATGCGCTTTGGCGTTGGAAGCTCCGGGACGATGTATACGCTGACCGGCTACATCGAGCTGCATTTTGCGCGCGTCGCGAACTATTGGCTGGTGACCGGCGGCGACGGCAAGGTCGGCATGCAGATGTTCGGACGGACGTACAAAGAAGCACCGCTCGCGTTTGTCTACAGCGACGTTGCGTTCGTGCCGCAGGCGGCCCCGGTGGTCGCGGTGCGCAAGCCGGCGTTTACAGCGGCCCTCTTCCGACACGCCGCTCCGCCTGCGCGCGCGATCGTGGTGCCCGTCCAAGTAGCCGCGGCCGCGGCGCCCCTGTCGACGATTGCCCGCGTCTCGGTCAATTCGTTGTGCCTGACGTTGAAGCAGAACGTGCTGCGCGCCATCGGCGGCTTGCAGACTAACGACGTCATCTTCGCACAAGCCGATCCGGTAATCTTGCAAATGGGACAAGCCCTTGGAAGCGTGTCGCACTTCGGCCAATCTTCCAATACGCCCAATACCGTCTCGGTGTTCTCGGGGAAGAACGACGTCGATCCCAGCGTTTCCATGAATCAAGTCCGGCTCTCACGCCTGGCCCAACAGATCGCGCACAACCTACAAGAGATCGATGCCGCTCTCAACGACCCGCAGCGATTCCCGTCGCCTCCGGTAAGCCAGAGCGATTTGCAGGCGGCGCAGCTTAAAGCGCAATTGGAAGCGCTGGCCAAACAGCAAAAGCAGTTGCTCGATGCCGTTAATGGGTTGGCAGATACGACCAGCATGCAGCAGATGATGGCGCAGGGCGACGGCATGAACGGCGCGACCAACGAGGGCGGCGCCTCCGGTCGCAATAAAATCGTGGGGTCGAACGATACGGCGCTGAATTACAACGATCCGCTAGACACCATGGATCCCAGCGCGCGAGGTTTGGATCCAAACCTAGCCGGCGGGACCAAGGGTGGCCCCAAGCCCAATACGGACCAGGCTGCGGGCTCGACGCAGGTTCCCGGCGTGCTTTCCGGCAATCCGCTGGGCCGTCTCTACGCCAACGCGATGCGCGACCAGCAGCAATTGCAACAAGCCGAGGGCGCCCTCTCGGGCAATATCAAGGCCGTTGCGGGGAAATGCCCTTAGCAGGTTGCTAGAGGTAACTGCCTTTATACGCCGTGCTGCCGTTAACGATGGCGCGGACTTTTTGCGGCGCATCGTCGCCGATTGTTTCGTTCAGACTATCTTGCCACGCCCACACGATGAGATCTCGCAATTCGCTTGCACCGTATGCGAGGCGGCCTTCGGCAAACGTCACAGACTCCGGCGTCGCATGCTTAAATCCGCCGGATTTTTCGATGCGGTACAGCGGTTCGACCATCGCGTTCGAGCCCTTGAGATACCTTTCGATGGCGCTCAAGGCTTGCTGATTGCTAACCAGCTCCGTGCTTTGCGGCACGCTTAGCGGCGCAAGCAGCTTCGCAACGCCCGCTTGGGTGACGGAACGCTCGACAAAGTCGGTCTCGAAGAGATCGTGCATGTGCGGCGAGTTCGAGTAAGAATTCGGATTTGGATATTTACCCCAGCCGTTGAAATGCACGGTGATGTGCAACGGTTGAGAGGCGTCCCCCACATAATGCCCCCACACTCCCGCATCCCGCAAGACGATGGCTTCGTCAACTCGCGCATACGCTAACGCTTTAGCGCGCACGGTCGCAGGTTTGGAATGCGTGGATTCGTAGTTATCGACGCGCCAGTAGGCAAAGTCCATGCGCAATTGCTGCCAACCCTCGAGAATGGAATATGGAACGTATCCCATTTCGAATTGATTGGTACCCCTTGCGCGCAGCGCGGTGTCGTAGGCTGGGCGAGTGGCGGGCAGCGCATCGAGCGGCAATCCGGACACGGTGTTATCCGCCTGCAAGTCGAGGTAGTGACCCGGATCGTAGGCGGCATCCCACGCCGTTCCCGCGCCTTTTTGCAAATCGAGGTAAATGCCCAGATTCGAGAGTTCGGCAATCGCCGTGGGCGTGCGCATAAAGGCGGGCACGCTCGCCCGCAGCGAAGCGGCCGCAAGATGATTGATGATCGTGTGCCCTTTGAGACCCCAGGCAAGCACCGCGGAGGGCGCGCCGACGAGCGGCGCGATGAAGATGAACGCCAACAGCATCGCGCGCAAGAATTTCATATTAGCGCCTAGAGATGAAGGCTGCCGACGTTCCAAATTCCAAAGACCTGTAGCAGCCACAGAATCACGGCCACGATTACGACAAAATTCAAAATCGATTTGATCGAAGACGCCATCGGCAAATACGTATTGATGAGCCAGAGCACTACGCCGACAACGATCAAAACGAGGACGACGTGGATTAACAGGGTCATGCTATTCTCCCTCTCGCGGAGCCGTATGTCCGCCTAGCGTACGGTTAGGGCAGACGCTTGGTTAGGACCATGGTATAGATTGCGGGTCCGAAGACGTTTCCAGTCGTTGCGGCGCTGCCCCCGTTGGCTAGCGGGATCGGCAGGCCGCCGCCGTAGATCGGGAAGTATCCGGCCAGGGTGTTGAACAGATTTTCCCCGGAAACCTGAAGTGCGATATTCGCGGCGATCGGAAACCGTACCGTCGCGTTCGCGATCAGAAACGGACGCTGGTTGAAGGAGTTGTTGTTGCCGTAGTACGTGTCGCCAAACGAAACGTAGCCTCCACCGTGAAGCGTATAGGAGAGTTCGCCGTACGCTTGGGAGTATGGTTCGCGCGTGTTGAGTGAACCCACGGTGCTGCTGAACCCGAAGTACGGATAGAAGCTAACCGATCCCGCACCTTCGCCATTGAGGTTCTGGCCTGCGATGATGTTCAGGTTTTGATCCCAGTTGCTGGGGTTGTTGATGCACGACGCGACTGGATGGCTACAGTAGAATCCCATCGGGAGATTGTAGACGTAACCACGCTGCAGCCCGCCCGAGAGCGTGTAGCCCAAGCCGGTCACGGGGTGACGGCCGATCGAAAGCTCGACGCCTTGGAAGCGGAAGTTGCTGATGTTCGTAGTGGTCTGGTAGTAAACAGGTGTGCCGACTGGGGCGGCAGGGAAGCAGGGAGTCGGCGTACCACAGACCGTGCCGCTGTTGACCGATTGGCCGAAGTAGTGGTTGAAGAGATTGTTTGAGTAGATGTCGCCGGAGACGATCGTCTGCTGGTTGCGCAACCGCCAATCCGCGCCGAGATCGAATCCGAACGCGGTCTCGGCCTTCAGTTGCCCGCTGTTTCTGGTAATCGTCGCAATGCCGGTCGTCGGATCGTATGCTGCCGTCGGGGCCGAGATCTGGCTTAACAACCCGAGGTAGGGCGGAGCGATCGCGCTGCCGGCCGCGAAGCGAACCGCGAGGTTCGGATTGGGTCGGAATTCGAGTGCGAGTCGCGGATCGTTATGGCTCGTCGTGGTGGTAGCGAAGGTAACGTTGCTGCCGTCGATCGCGCAGTTAGAGAAGCCGAACGCGAACGGACAACTCGCCGGATAGGTGCTGCGGTAGACGTTCACGTAATCCGCGAGCGTCGCCTGGATCCTGGGCGTAAGATACAACTCGGCGCGCAACTGTACGGTTGTGAGGAGCTGCGAAGAGCCTTGGGGCAAAGAAATGCTGGAGTACGTCGGCAACAACTGATAGGACTCGCCTTGCGTATTCGTCTGGTCGATCCCAAGCGAGATGTTGTCTCCCGTCGCAAAGGGATGAGCGTATTGGAACGACCACCCGGCAAGCTTGTCGCTTTCGACTTGGCGGAAGTAATTTTGGCTGTAGACGGTCATGTTAGCGCCGTTGTAGGTCGCCGGATAGCTGCCATACGGAAACGTATTGATTTGATTGCTGGACGCGCCGGAAACGTTAAGCGTATACGGGGCCAAAGTGTTCGGATCCGAACCGGCATTGACGTCGCGGTAAATCGACGCGTGGTAGTAGCGCGCGAGGATCGTATCGCGGCCGATCGACGAGCTGAACTCCGCTTGGAACATCGGCTCGTTGTTGGTCTCCACGTTCGCCGGATAGAGATAGGCAACCTGATATGCCCCGGGAGCGAGCGAACCCGTGTATCCGGCTCCGGGGATGAAGGTGGCGTTCGTGACGTTGCCGACGTTGCTAGTCTGGTCGCTGTACGCCTGTCCGCCTAGGTAGCTCACGGTGAGGTTCGCCGATGAAGACAAGTGGTAACGCAACTTTACGAGTTCCGAATTGCTGTCGAGGTAGCCCTGAAGCTTGTAGCAACAGGCGAGCAGCGAATAGCCGGTCTGGATGGAACTCTCCGTGTTGGGGATGGTCGTATACGTCGCGTTTCCCGAGAGCGAATCGGACGAGGACGACGAGCCGAGATAATAGCCGGAAGGGTCGATAAATACGCTCTTTCCATTCAATACTGACGGGTCGTTGAGATTCGCGACGTCGACGACGAAGCCGAGCCGTCCGACCGTGTCGGCGATGCCGAAGTTCGCCCATGTTCCGCCGAAGGTGTTGAACCCGATCTGGTAGTCGGGCGTGGCCGTCAAGGTCGGATCCTTCGTGCGGAAGTTCACCGTTCCGTTGATCGCGTTATTGACTTCAGGTGCCGTTGCGCCGGGTCCCTTAATCACCTCGACGTTGCTGAACATGAAGCTGTTTAGGAAGGTCGTGACGTAGTCGCCGTAGCCTTCTACGGCCAGTGGATGGCCGTCGATCAAGGAGGCGGTTTCGTACGAGGCGGCGCCGCGGATCGTCGGCACCGTAATCGCCCCAGGCGCGGCCCCGTTGGCTGAGCCGCCGGGGAGCGATATCTGGATGCCCGGGATCTCGTTGAGCACGTCGCGGATTTGCGGCTGGGCTTGGTTTCGGAAGACCTGTGCCGATATGACGTTCACGGATGCCGGTGTCGTGTTGAACGTGCCTCTGCCGTTCACGCTGACCCTTGCGATCGTGCGCAGCGATGAGAAGGATGCTGCATTCAGTCGCACGCTGATGTTCTGGCTCTGGCCGGCGACGACTGCGATGTCGTCGGTTGCCGTCTCGAATCCCGCCCTGAGAACGGTGATGGCGTAAAGCCCCTGCACGACCGAGGCAACGGCGAACGCCCCGCTTGCATCGGTTTGGGTCGTGTACGCCGCCGGTCCGCGCAAGTCGACGGTCGCGGCCGCGAGTGGCGCGCCATTGGCGTCGGTGACGATGCCGGCGACCGCACCTGTATCGGCCGCCATCGCAGGTACGACAGCGACGGCTATCAGCACCAACACCAAAAGGGAAAGGAATCGAAGAGTCCGCATTGTCTATCCTCCGCTTAGCCCGAAGCGCAACCCGTGATGCGCTCCTTTGCCAGGCGAAAGCGATTCTCCCGCCCGGCGGCATCTAGCAGCAGCGCGGTTTCATGCGATGCAACACGAAGCCGGCCAGAAAGGCTAGACCGAGCGATCGTTGAAGGGCTTCAAACCAAGAGCCCACCCTTTCTGGAGGTTCCCGATGCGCCGTTCGCTCGTTGCCAGCTTCGCTAGTCTCTTGTGGTTGGCGGTTTCGTTCGCTCCATCGCTAGCCGATGACAATACGCTTCAAAATATGAAAGGCAGCGTCAGTTATCATAAGGCGCAGGGCCAGCCGAGGCCGATTGCAGTCAATGCCTCGATCGCGCTCGCGAACGAATACTACATGATTACCGGCGACGCGTCGCTTGCCCAAGTGACCCTGCCCGATAGCTCGACGGTCCAGGTTGGTTCGGTGAGCAAGATCCAGATGGCGTTTTTCAACCAGGCCGCGATCGCGAGCGCAAAGTTTATCGTCTACGACGGAAAGGTCCGCTTTGCCGTCCGTCATCCGCAGGGTGCGCGCGCCGACTACACGTTCCAAACGCCGACCGCGCAGATCGCCGTGCGCGGGACGCAAGGCGATGTCTCGGTGGATAGCGATGGAACGCTGCAGGTCAACGTCTACGAGGTCTGCGATGTCAGTCTTCCCGTTCAAGTGACCACCTCGGACGGCAAGACGTTCAGCCTGAGCGCGGGGCATTCGTTCGTCGCCCAGGTCGTCAACGGCATCCTTCAGGAGCGTGTCGACGCATTGACCCAGCAAATGATCGACCGCTTCTCGCCCGACTTTGGCGTTCCAACGAGTTGGGATCGGGCCACCGGCCACGTCGTGAGTTACGCGGATAGTCGCGTGCAGAATGCTGTTGGTAGCGTGACCGGCGGCATCGGTGGATCGTTCATCCCAAGCGTGGGTGGCCTCTTTGGGCACAAGGCGACGCCGGCCCCCACGACCGCACCGATCTCACCAAGCTGCTCGCGACCGTAGGTTCACGGATGGATTCGGCCGATTTTGTCGGCGGCCGATTCGGCAAACCAGAGGTTGCCGTCCAATTCAAACCCAGAAAGCGTGGGCCGGAGGAAAGTCCGGAACACCCGCTAGCCACTGTCAAGCCCAAAAGCGCACCCATGACGAGACGCGTTCCAGGGTGGTGGGGGTTGACCTTTCCGACGACTCCGTGTGACCGCTCGCCTCCTTCGTGCGTGATTCTGTTGCTATAGCGGGTAAACTACCGCTCTAACCCATCAAGGAGAAGAATCCCATGAAGTTTCATTGTGCAACGATCCTAAGCCTCGCGGCGTTCTGCGGAATCGCCGTGGGCGCTGCGAGTGCGCAATCGGCGACGACAACCCAAACCACGACGACGCAGACGACGTATACCGATACTGCCTGCGGTACTTGGAACGTCGATACGTGGGTGCCCAGCGGTACGTGCGGCGATCCGACGCTACACAAACACGAGCGAGTTGCCGGCACGATTACGTCCGTTAAAGGGCACCTCGTCACCGTGCAACAGACAGAGCGTTCCCTAGTGATCGACGATACGCCCGCACTGAACAATCAGCTCACGGGTAAGGTCGCGGTCGGACGCCGGATCGTAGCCCACGGCTATTGGGATAACGGCA
>DATKGB010000265.1:0-4661 GCA_035544315.1 Verrucomicrobiia bacterium | reverse complement strand
CGGTACCTTGCGATCAGGAGACTTGGTGGCGCGTTCTGATCGACGAACGACGCACTACGACGACGCATTGATGTTAGCGCGTTTATTGATCGCGGGTCAATCGCGGGGGCCGGCGTTCGGCGGGTCCACTGCGTGGAGTTTCTTAATTCCGACTCCTGACGCGGTCGAGTCCGCTGTAAGAGCGCTACTCGCAGAGCGCCTTCAGCTACCTTGTGTTGTAACGAATCGGGGGAGGATGCTTCGCCCCACTGCGTTGACGGTGAATCCTGACTTGGTGTTTGAGCCTGGACTAGCCGTGGGCGACATCAAGTACAAGATAGACTGGGAAGAGATGCCACGCTCCGATCTTTACCAGGCTGTTTCTTTCGCGTCAGCGTACGAAATGAGCAAGGCTGCGTTGGTATCGTTCAAGACGACGGCTCGGCGGCCGCTACAAGACATCCCGTTTGGCGACGTCGTGGTCCAACATCTCTGCTGGGATGCGACGCAAGGCACATCACCGGAAGACGCGGCCGACCGCCTTGTGAGGAGCGTTCAGCAATGGCTCGGTATCGGGCCCGGCGTTACGGTCGAGTGCGCTGCTCGCTAGGAGTGTCACTTTCTAGTTTAGTCCACAAGCCGACTGGGCTAATCGATTCGTTCTCGTTGGAAACGGCGCGGGAGATTTGAACCCGTAGCGGCGGTGGGGAATTGAACCCCTGCGGCGATTAGGCGTTCTTGGAGGATTTCCCGCGTGTTCGCAGGCGGTGGCTTTGGCCGGTGAACGCGAAGACCGAGCCATGATGGACGAGTCGGTCGATGACGGCGGTGGCGGTCATCTCGTCGGGGAAGACCTGGGTCCACTTTTCGAACGGCAAGTTCGTGGTGAGGGCGATGCTACGGCGTTCGTATCGTTGCGAGATGAGTTGAAAGAGCAGGTCGGTGGCCTCCCGTTCGAACGGGACATAGCCGAGTTCGTCGATGAGCAGTAAGTCGATGCGGTCGAGGTGGCGATAGTGTCGTTCCAGCGTTGCCGTTCTCTTGGCCGCGATGAGCTTCATGAGCAGCGCGGCGGCCGTTGTAAAAAGGACGCGGTGACCACGCATGCACATCGTGAGGCCAAGAGCGCTCAGGATGTGGCTCTTACCGACGCCGGGTGGTCCGCTCAAGATCATGTTGCGATGCGCGTCGACGAAAGCTCCGTCGAAATGTTCGAGGAGCTTGGCTTTGGGCAACTCCGGCTGAAGTGTGAAGTCGAACGATTCGACGGTCTTGATGGTCGGGAAATGAGCGGCGGTGATCCTCGCCCGCACGCCATTCTCCTGACGCTTGGTCCACTCCAGCGAAACAAGGTCGCTCAAGTACGGCAACGGTTCGGCGTGATCACCAAGGAGCTGGCGGTAGTTGGCGAGCACCGTCGGAAGGTGCATGCTCCGCAATTGCATTTCGAGAAGCGGCGACTCGGTCACGCCGCACTCTCCATGAGCTTGGCCGTGGCGTATGCTTCCAAATCCGGTATACGGACTTCGCATCGGGCGGATTCCGGCAGCAGGGACGGGTTGAGAGTGACCGTCGGC
Source organism: Verrucomicrobiia bacterium (assembly GCA_035544315.1). GTDB lineage: Bacteria > Vulcanimicrobiota > Vulcanimicrobiia > Vulcanimicrobiales > Vulcanimicrobiaceae > JALYSX01. The sequence goes on along the minus strand of DATKGB010000265.1, from coordinate 3,105 downwards.
GCCGGCGCACGCTTTTGCTCGAGCATGAGTGCGATCGCTGCTGGATCGTCGGTTCCGCGAGCGAGCGCATGCGTCACGACTTGCGCAAGCTCGGCGACGGGTGAATCGGCGAGCAGCGCGAGGACTTGGGTCCAACGCTTGGTCGCGCTGCCCGGATCGGTTTGGCGATACCGCTCGAACAGTCCGCGTAGGACGTCGGGGATTCGGCCGTCGCTGAGCACGAGTGCACTTTCAGCGGCACGGTGTTTGTGTGCCAGCAGGGTCACATAGTGCCGGGGATCCAAGAACCGTTCGCCGACTCCGAAGCCGCGCCGGTGATCGGCAACGACATCGGTACCGACGACGATGCGCAGGCGGCGTTCGTACACCTCGATGACCGCATCACGATGTGCCCAGCGAGTTGGAACGGAATACCAGTTGCGTTCGAAGCACGCTTCGGCAAACTTGTTGACGCGTGCATATCGCGTAACGCACGCCCGCGGCAGGATCGCCGGAAGCGGCAAGAGCGTCGGTTGCTCACGAGCGAACCGGTCGCCGATCGTCTCGTGGTGCGTCGAGTGCTCGCGCGCGAGACTGGCATCGCAGAACGCGGCCAGTGCGGCGTTGAGCTCGTCGAGGTCGACAAACGACGGGATCGGTCGAAAGAAGTTGTCCTCGATGTAGCCGTGAACGCCCTCGACGCCACCCTTTTCGTTGCCCTTGGCCGGCGCGGCAAACGCAACATTCAACGCCAAGCTGCCGCGAAAGGCGGCGAACGCTTCGTTTTCCTCGCGATGGCGCCCGCGTAGAATGCGCTTCACTGCCGTCGAGGCGTTGTCGAAGATCGACGTGCGGGTCACGCCGCCGAACGCCGAATACCCGGTGAGCAGGCCTTCAAAGAGCGACGGCTGGTCGCAGCGCATCGACGCGCGCGCCATAAACCGACCACTGTAGCTCAGGCGCACAACGAACAGTTGCACGACGACCAGAACGCCGGCCAGCATCACCGACATCGGCGAGAAGTCGAATTGCGACTGATCGCCGGGCGCGTACGCTGCTCGGATGAACGCTTCGCGCGGCACCAGAACGGAACGACGGGCGGCGACGTACTCACGCAGCGTCCGCTCGTCGACGTGAAGATCCGCGTCGACATTTTGCCGCAGATAGCTGCCCACGCGAACCGCCGTAATCCTCGGCGTCGAGCGAATCAGCTCATCGATGTGCGAGACGTACCGATCGAGGAGCTTCGCGCGCGGCGTCGCCGCGCGCTTGGGCGGCCCATCTCGCCGCAGATACTTGCGCACCGTGTTCGGCGCGATGCCCAAGTCGCGGGCCACCGGTTTGATCTTTTCTCCGTCGCGGCGGCAACGCAGGCGAATGGTCTCCCAGGTTTCCATGCTAATCACCCCTTGGGGCGCCCCTCTCTTGCGTAGCTTGGTCTCATAACCGCTACATTCGGGAGGGGAGCCCTGCTTTACGTGCTCAGGGGTTCAATTCTCGGGCGCCGCCTGGGGTTCAAATCTCGGCCGCCGTTTCCATCCCGAGCGACAGTGAAGATCGGCCGCGTCGTCAACGGGCGAGGAGAGCCGTTTGAGGACTTCGTGCAAGGCGTTCGCGCACACCGGCGTCCAATCAGTTACCCTCCTTATGATGGCGTCGCGGCGCTCGACGAACTCCTCTAGTGACCCTTCAGGTTTCATGCGCCGGAGACTCTCTCGCGGGGCAGAAATTCGCCTCCGGCACTCCGAGGTCCCCGGCGCACTAACGTCACAGCCCCTCGATGATCTCGGCATCCTCCATCGTGCCGACCACAACCCGATCAAATTGTCCCATCTCGCCGGGAATCCGCTGCCGAATTGCCGCCATCGAGAGGGACGGAACATGCCGCAGGTCGGTGAGGGGGAGGACGAGCCACAAGGGGCCATCGACGGCGTAGGTACGCTGCATCTTCTTCGCGATCATTGCGTAGAAGTCTTCGACAGACTCATTGGGGTTGAAGCAGTTCGCGCCGTTGCTCGCCCGCACATACGTCGAAATGCCGTCTCCAACGTAGTAGTCCGCGCCGAGCGACGCGAGATATGGCGTAACGCCGGGGTCAACCTTGATGAGCGCTTTGCGCTGCACTGTTTCAAAGTCGAGGCTACGCAGCAATATCACAATTTCATCCGCGGCCTGACGTGCTGCGGCGGAAGGCGGAGCGGTGGGCAGTTGCACAGACACGTGACGGCCCTGGATCTCCGCCAAATATGACGGGTCCGCATCTTCGAGGAGGCGCAGGTACTGATTGACCTTCTGGATGCCGCCGAAGTATCTGGCCGATTCCGAAGTGGTCACCCGACCAACCTCGATCCAGACATGTGTGCCATCCGTGAGCGTCACACGCAGGTCCGGCTTAGGCGGCGTACGATTCTCGATGTTCGCGACGCGATCGTCCAACCCGATTGCGACCGCCAGGTGGCCGAATGCGATTGCCTCGCCGAATGCCTTGTCGTACTCAATCTCGGTCGGGTCCGCGTTCCGGAACCGCAGCTCATGGTCGCCGAACGGCACCCCGTCATATGGCAGCGACAGAAATCGCGTGCGCCGACGGCGCTGCTCAGTGTCCCCACTGCTGTTCAAGAAGTCGAGCATCGCGTATCCGTCGCGCACCGTGCGCGGGCGGCTCGGCGGCTTCTGGCCCTTCAGATGTTCGGCGATCACATCCGCCACAGGAATCACTGTGGTGCCGTCCATCTCGTATGTCGAGACGGCAAGGCTCTGCAGCCGATCCCTGAGGCTGGCGCCGTCGAGACGGCCGCCCGCTCGAAGCGAAGGGGACACGAGCACGGTCCCGTTGCCGTTGAGGTGCACAACGACAACCTTGCCGCCCAGCGAGAAGGTCATCGTTCCACGGTCACGTGGCGGAATCGGCACGTCGTCCACGCGCCCGCGTACGGCGCGCTCCAATTGATCGCACCACAAGTCACCTGATATCGAGCGCCCGTGATGCGCCGTTTGTCCTGCGTCTATTCTTTTCACGTCGAATTCCTTTGAAGCAGCAATCTCGTCCTACCGCCCAAAACGTTTCAGCACGAATGGCCCGGAAAAGATCGCGTTGAAGTAAGCGTCGAAAGCAGAGGCCCTCCC
>DATKGB010000264.1:0-4932 GCA_035544315.1 Verrucomicrobiia bacterium | reverse complement strand
GGAAACGTTCATACGCAGTCCGGAGCGCCGCTTTCTAACGTTCGTGTCGTGCTGCAAGGGGCGGCCGCGCACGAAACTTCCAGCGATGGCGCCGGCGATTTTTCGTTTATGGCCGCCCCGGGTCGCTATAGCATGACCGCCGCGGTGCAAGGCTACGCGCCGGTTACGGTTTCCTTGCATCTGGAGAACGATACGAAGCTCGACGTTGCGCTCGAGCCGCTCGACTCCCCGAGCCTGCGGATTATCGGCAGGGTCACCATTGACGGCCGAGTGACCCCGATTCAAGGAACGATCCCTTCGATCGCGGTAAGCCGGGCCGATTTCGATCGCCTCGGTGAAGATCGTGTCGTCCAAGGGCTGCAGGCGATACCGTCGGCGACCTTTGCCCGCCCGGACGGCGGCGCGGCAAGTGCGATTTCGGTCGTCGCGTTGCGCGGCCCCGATCCGTCGGAGTCACTGATCGCGCTCGATGGGCAACTCCTCAACGATGGCAATACCGGCGATCTTGACCTGTCGCGACTTCCGGTCGCGACCTTTTCCGCAGTCGATGTTACGGAGGGACTGGGGCCCGAAGACGGTGAGGGCAGCAATACGTTTGGCGGTGCGATCAACTTTCTCTCATTGCAGCCGACCAAAGGCACTCATCATGCATTGTCGTTCTCGGGTGGCTCGTTCGGGCAGAGCGAAGGTTGGGGAAATGCAACCGGCACGTTGGGTCGTCTGGGATACGCGATTGCGTTCGACGATCAAAACGAATCCGGCTACGTGAACTCGACGCTGCCGGTCTTTCTCACGGGTACCTCGGGGCCGCCGTCGGTCACCGCTCTGGGCTCGACGGTCAGCGCGCACTCGGGACTCGCGAACGTTCTTTGGACGTTCTCGCAGGGAGCGGATGTGAGCGCTCGCGTATTTTTTCTGGGCGACAATCGGGACCAGAGCAGCGCGCTCAATGGAATCGACGGCAGTGCGGGGAGCCCGACGTTCGGTTCGTTCATCGGACCGGGCGCCCAAACGCTGGGCCAAGTTGTACGCGCCTATCAACTGCACGGCCGCATGCCGTTGGGCGCCGGCGAACTGATCGCGCAGGCCTCCGAGAGCAACGACAGCGTGAGCATCAACGGCGCGTACGGGACGACGCCGTACAACTTCGATCATCAGGATCGCCGCTATAACGGCGCGCTTACGTGGCAGCGCACGTTCGCGACGTCGCAGTTCGCGATCGGTGGTTACACGCGCACCGAGGGGTTGGATATCTACACGCCGCCGACGGCACCCTCGGATCCTAGTAATCCGAACCTTTGGCAGCACATTGAGGTACTCTTCGCGCGCGGCGGCGTTGCGGCGTCACCGAAGCTGCGGCTCGATGCGGGCATCTTCGCATCCCGCTATACGACGTTCGGTTCGAATTTGGACGGCCGATTCGGCGCGATCTACACCGTCGACCCTAAAACGTCCGCGCGCTTTTCGCTCGGAACCGGTTTTCGCGCGCCGCTGTTGATCGAACGCTACGCCTTTCCGGCGACGCAGTTGGCGCAAGATGCCAATGGCGTGTTTCTCGGCCAGGGCAATCCGAACGAAGTGCCCGAGCGCGCCACGGAATACGAACTGGGCATCTCGCACGAGTTTTCGGCCAGCTCCACGGTGGATCTCTCACTTTACCGCACCAATCTGCGCGATCCGATCGAAGTCTTTTACCCGCTCGACGCGGTCGCAGCGCCGCCCGGACCCGACTGCACGAACCCCGCAAATACGCCGTCTACGCCGTTTCCAGGATGCTTCTCGGCGGTCGGCAATACGGGAGCGGCGGTCTACGAAGGAGCGGAGGTGCGATTGCTGCAGCGGTTTGCGCCGCAGCATCTGTTCTTAACGGCGAGCTATGGCTTGAACGTCGCCTTTCCGCGCGATTTCACTGCAGCCTCTTCCAACCCGACCTCCGGCGGCAACCTGGTGAACGATGCGCAGTTCTTGGGCATCCCGCAGCAGCAAGGCTCGCTGCAACTCGACTGGGCGGAAAACGACTGGCATAGCTCCGGCGTCGCTATTTTTCGCGGTCGGAACAACGAGCTCAACGCGCCGCCGTTCACAATTTTCAACGCGTTGGTCGGGAAGCAGATTGGGAAAACCGTGGATCTTTCGCTTGCGGGAACCAACCTGTTTAATGGCGCGGCGGGGCGCTACACCGTTTTTGGCGGCGGCGTTCCCTATCGCGGCGTCGTGGGACAAGACGCGAGTCTGGAACCGATCTACGGCGATCTGCATACCAACGCGCTGCATCTCGAACCGGCCAGCCTCCGCCTCATCCTCACGATCAAGAAATAGCCGAGCTTGACATATTAGTAATTGGGATGCGTTTGGCAGTCTTCGACGGACGGATCGTCGCTGGGGAAGACCACGAACACGGTGCCTTTTTTGACCTCGATGTTCTTGCCGTTGTGGAGGAAATTGAAGATCCCGATGGCCGCGCCGACGCCCGGAACGGGGATCGCGCCCAAATACCCGGGTGCGTTGTTCGTCGCGCCGCTTCTCTGCATGTCGCTGGCGTTGTGATCGAGCACGACGCCCAGATGCCTGTGATTGGGGAGCACGAAGTAGCGCGGCTCGAGCACCAATGTTCCCGCCCGACCGCCGCGCCCGGCCGGCGATGCGACCGCAACCACGCCGTACCCCATCGTGCGAGCCGGAATGACGATGCGGGTCCCGCGCGTCACCGCATTGATGGTTTCGAAGCGAAAGAAATCTCCGGGCTGCGCCTGCGAGGAATCGATGTCATCCATCATTTGGACGGCCACCACGGTGCAGGCGGCGATACCCAGCGAATCGGCCGCTCGCGCATGACCGTAAGAACTTAGCGCGAGCGCTAACGTCAATAGCGAGCAAACGGAGGATCGCACGAGGCGAGTTTTCGCGCCGTCGCGTGTTGGCCCTTGCGGCGACGGAGTTACCGGGTGGTGAAGCTGGAGAACTGCGTCGGCAGACAGTTGCTGCTCTCGTCGTTGATAAAGACGTAGAGCAGCGTCGCGGCCTTGAAGGTTACGCCGACGGCCGAGCTTTCATAGATCGGATTGGCGAACGACGGCGTTGCTGCCGGCGCCGGGATCTGCTGCGGCTGGATCGTCTGGAAAAGCGAAGCGTAGAAACCGTTGACGTTGGCATCGGACTGGCTGGTCGAATTGTCGATCACCGCATTGATGGACGATGAGAGGGCGGCCGGCACGGCGATGACGATCTGTTGGGGAGCGTCCGGAACGGCCGTTGCGCCAGGAATCGGGTAGATCATTTGCGCGCCCGTGGGGATCACGCACGAGGTCGCCGCGGGTGCCGGGTTGCTCGCTCCCCCTCCCCCGCAAGCGACCAACGAAGCGGCAGAAATGGCAAATGCGGTCGCGCACAACGTCCTATTCATGAAGGTATGATAGCGCGAAAACCCTGAGCGTGGGCTTGGTGCTCGCGTTTCTCACGTAAAATTTAACGATGTCGGCAACGAAAAGGGCCCGCGAACGCTGGGTTCGCGGGCCCTTTTAGGTCTGGTTCTCCGATGCTAGAACGCGGTTACGCCGCTGGGCGTGCCCCAGCCCGTCGGGCCGTCGTAACCGACGCCCGCTTTGCAGATGTACGGGTACGAGCCCGAGCACGACCCGTTGCTTCCACTGGTGACGTCGTTAAGCGCCGACGTGCCGCCGTGTTGCCAGATGCTTTGCGCAGCATTGAGCGACGCAGCGTTTCCGGCCAGCGCATAGACCGAAGCCATGAGCGGCGACGAGACCGACGTTCCGCCGAATACCAGCCAACCTTGGTAGCCTTGGTACGCATACGAATCGTACACCGCTACGCCGGTGTTCGGGTCGGCGACCGCCGAGACGTCGGTTTCCGAACGCTTGGTGCAGCCCTTGTCGGTTTGCCACGAAGGTTTGGCGACGTAGGCGCTGCAGCCGCTGCCGGTACCGGACCACGCGGTTTCAGACCAGCCGCGCGAGTTCGAGGACTTGGTGAGCGTTGTGCCGCCGACCGCGACGACCGTCGCATAGGAGGCAGGCTGCTGGGCGCCGGTTCCGCTGTCGCCGGCACTTGCGGTGATGATGATCCCGGCATGATTGTATGCCGAGTTCGAGGAGCCGCTCTCGCCGCCGCCATACGAGTTGCTGATCTCGGTTGCGTGCAGGGCCGCCGCCTCGTTTACTGCGGTGCCGAGGTTGGCGTTGGTGGCCGAGGTGGCTTCAACGAGCAGGATGTGGCAATTGGGACAGATCGCCGAAACCATGTCGAGGTCGAGCGATTCTTCCTGCGCCCATCCGCCATTATTTCTCGGATACTTGGTCGTGCCGGTCTGGCTGACTTTCCTGAAGCAGCCGTTGGCGGTCGTACATGCAGCCAAGCCGTACTGGGCGCGATACACGCCTAGGTCGGCTTCGGCATTGGGGTCGTTGTACGCGTCGACAATCGCAACGGTCTGGCCGGTGCCGGCCGTCGAGGATGGAAGGTTGTAGGCCGATTGCAACGAGGAAGGGCCAAATCCCGATGGTGTAATGGCCGCTGACAACGGTTCGATCGTTCGCGGCGTCCCGTTATCGTTTCCGACAAAACCGATGTCGGTGCGGTACACGGCAAAACAGACCGCGTCGTCGCCCGGCAGCGGTGTCGCGCACGATTGCGCGGTGTTGACCGCCATTGGCGTATATGGGGACATGGCCGGAATCGCGTTCGATCCGGATTGTCCCGAGCAGGCGGCCAGCGACGCAATGGATGCGATCGCTAACAGCGTCATCAATCTACTCTTCAAGTTCGCTCCTTGGTTGGTAGGTGCAGCTAAAAAGAAGGTGCCTTCTCAAGACCTCGGCACCTCGGAGCGATTTTTGCGACAATTTTACGGTGCCTCCCTTGTGGCAGTTTACACCTATCGGGTCGACCGGGAGGGCCTAGCCCGCGGTCCCTCCC
>DATKGB010000263.1:0-5909 GCA_035544315.1 Verrucomicrobiia bacterium | reverse complement strand
ATCAGCGCGGTTTCATCCAAGAAGCGATCTCGTCGCTCGAGCATACGGCTATGTATGGCGCCGTTCTTGCTATTATTATCATCCTGCTGTTCTTGCACTCCTGGCGCTCGACGTTGGTCGTAGCGATCTCGCTGCCAATCTCGGTCCTGGGTACGCTCTTCGTCGCATACGTGCTGGGCTATTCGCTCAACATCATGACGTTGGGAGGTCTGGCGCTAGCGGTCGGGCTGATCGTCGATGACGCGATCGTCGTGATCGAGAATATCTACCGACATATGGCGCTCGGTCAAAGCGTGCTCGAAGCGGCCGAAAGTGCGACTGCGGAAATTTTCTCTGCCGTTCTAGCTTCGTCAACAACGGTTATCACCGTGTTCGTTCCGCTCGTCCTTATCCCAGGGCTGCAAGGGTTGCTGTTTACGCCCTTTGCGGTGATGGTGATGTCGGCGGTTGCGTTCTCGTTCTTGGTCGCGATTACGACGGTCCCGATGTTAACGACTGTCTTAGTGAGAAAGGCGCCGACAACGCGCGCCGGGACGGTGAGCGCGAACGGACACGGCGGGCGCGAGTCCGCGGGTCCATACGGGCGCTTCGTGGCCGCGTTCGATCGGCGCTTCGACCGCTTTACTGATTGGTACAAACGCACGCTGACCAAAGCGATCGATCGGCCGGGCCTCGTTATGGGGATCGCCGGGGCGATTTTCGTTGCCTCGCTGCTGTTTCTCAAACTTGGGCTGGTTCAGACCGAACTGTTCCCGGCGTCGAACTCCAACTTCGTTCGCTTTTCATTGCAAATGCCAACCGGGACGGCCCTAAACGTCATGGATCGAGTCACGCGAGAAGCCGAACGGCGGATGCTGATCGATAAGTACGACCCGAAAACAGGAAAGGGCGATATTATTTCGGTCGGGGCACAAGTCGGCAGCGAAGGCGGATTCAACGATGCCTCCGTATCGAACACCGCCAATCTTTCGGTTGAGCTGCCCCAAAATACGACCAGCGGCCAAGCTGCCGCATTCACATCGCAGTGGCAGGCGACCCTGACCGGCAATCGCAACGGCGGCAGAGGGCACGCCGCGGCGACGATCTCGCCGGCGGCAATCGCGCAACTTCGCAAGCGCTATGGCGCACCGCTCCCCGGCCTGCAGGTCTTTGGGCGCACCATCGACATCGTTCAGAATATCATCTCGCGCGGGCAGGACGCGTTGCAGATTCAGATCTACGGGCCCAATATCGACACCCTCTACAATCTCGCCCAATACGACGCGATCCCCAAGCTCCAGCAGATTCCGGGACTCCAACCGCCGCAAGCTTCGATCACCAACTCAAAACCCGAACTCGATATCACCGTCAATCGGGCGGAATCGGCACAGCTCGGTATCGATACCAATACCGTCGCACAAGTGATCGATACTGCGACCAGCGGCGCGATTGCCTCGTACATGCAGATCAACGCAACCCAGTATCCGATCATCGTTCAACTGCCGCCCGACGAGCGTCGCTCACTTCAAGCGATTGAAAATCTTGGAGTCCCGATCGCCACCGCCGGCAACGCCGGCTCGGGCCTGGTGAGCAGTCCCACGCTGGCTGCCGGCGCGGCAACGACCCTGACGCCGCCGACGGTTCCGCTGGCCGAAGTATCGACCATCGCGTTTGGGAAAGGCCCCTCGGAGATTCCGCGCCAGAACAAACAGCGCGAGATCGATATCGATGCCGGGCTCAATATGCCGCTGGGCCAGGCCGTCGCGGCGTCGACTAAAATCATGAACTCGATTCCGTTGCCGTCGGGCTACTACTGGCAGTTCGGTCAAGCGGTGACCCAACAGAGCGACACGTTCGGCAGCCTGGTCATCATCGTAGTCCTGGCGATCTTATTGATTTATATGCTGTTGGCCTCGCAGTTCGAATCGATCATTCACCCGCTGGTGATCATGATGGCCGTCCCCCTCTCCCTGGCCGGCATCGTCTTCGCGCTCTTCGTGACCCAGCGCTCGTTCGGGCTAACCGCCTTCATCGGGGTGCTGATGCTCGTTGGGATCGTGGTTAAGAACGCCATTCTGGTTGTCGAGTTCACCAACCAATTACGCGACCGCGGATTTAGCACACGCGACGCCGTCTTGCAGGCCGCGCCCCTGCGGCTGCGCCCGATTTTGATGACGACGCTGGCGACCATCGGCGGCATGTTACCGATCGCGATCGGCTTGGAAGCCGGCAGCGAAACCCAAGCACCGCTGGGCACCGTCGTCATCGGCGGATTGATCGCGTCGACGATGCTCTCGCTGATCGTCGTTCCGACCCTGTATTACTGGTCGGCCAAACACGTCGAGCCGCGTTTGGGCAGCTTTCACGGTTCGCGTAACTCTAAGAAAACGCCCGAAGGCGACGGCCCCAAACCATCGCTCGAACCAGTCCCCGCCGACTTCTAGGCGAACGTTCGGTAGAAGAACCAGGCCGTCATCGACACGCCGGCGACGATGACGAAGCCGCGAACGACCCGCGATGGAAACCGCTGTCCCAAGCGTGACCCGATATAACCGCCCGCCATCGCTGCAGCCGCCATGATCGTCGCAAGCGGCCAGTCAACCACGTGGGCCAGCGCGAACGGCATGATCGCGATCCCGTTGATAAACGCCGCGAGCAAATTCTTGATCGCATTCATCGCGTGGATGTCGGGCAAACCCGAGAACGCCAGCAGCGCCAGCATCAAGTACCCAATGCCCGCGCCGAAGTAGCCGCCGTAGATCGCCACGAGAAACTGCAAGGCGATCTGCCATGGGTCGTGCACGTGGTCGCCGACGACGTGCGCGTCGCCCCGTAGCCAGGGGCTGGCGATAAAGACCGAGATCGCGAACAGCAACAGCCACGGAACCAGGCGATCGAAGAACGACGATGGTGTGTGCAGCAGCAACAGCGCCCCGATCAGCGCGCCGAGCAAACTGGCGACGATCGAGGGCGTGAGCCGGCGCCAATAGGGGCGCAATTCTCTGCGATAGCCGGACGCGGAGGCGACGGTTCCCACCCACATAGCGGTGTTGTTGGTTGCATTTGCCGGAATCGCCGGAACGCCCGCCAGGATCAACGCCGGGAACGTAAACATGCTGCCGCCGCCCGCGACGCTGTTGATCGCGCCTGCAAACAACGCTACGCCGGCTAGGACCGCGTCGGTGGTTAGTGCGGTGATACTAGTTCCCCGAACCGGCTCCGGTCTTATCGCGCTTGGTGACGCGATAGACGTTACGGACGTCCTTGAGGTTGCCGAGTTTGGTCAGCAATTTGTGCAGATGATCCAAATCGGTAATCTGCACGGTCAGGCTCGTGACCGCGCTGCCATCGCGCTTGGCGCGCGCGGTTACCGAGCTGACTTGGGTCTTGCTCTCCGCAACGATCGCCATGATGTCTTGGAGTAGCGCGGGGCGATCGCCCGCTTCGATTTCGATGTCGACCGCGTGGGTTGCGTCGACGTGGGAATCCCAGGTCGCCCGCAGGATGCGCTCGGGGGTTGCGTTCATGTAGGCGACGTTAGGACAGTCGGCGCGATGCACGCTGACGCCGCGTCCGATCGTTACGTAGCCCATGATCGGATCGCCCGGCACCGGGCTGCAGCACTTTGAGAGCCGCACCAGCACGTCGTCGACGCCGGCTATCCGAATCCCGCTGGATTTTTTGGCCGCACGGCGGGCGGGCGGGCGCGCGATCCGGGTGATCTCGACGACGTTGTCGCTCTTGAGTTCGTCGCGCACGCGATTGGCGACGGCTTGGGCCGACGCGTCGCCGAAGCCGATCGCCGCGAACAGATCGTCGGTGGATGCAAAGTTCATCCGGTTTGCGACGCGTTCGAGGACTTCGCCGCGCGCGGCGTCGGCGCGAACGTGCAACCGAGTGAGCTCTTGCTCGACCGCGTGCTGGCCCGCCGCAACGTTTTCGCCGCGCCGCTCCTTGCGGAACCACTGCTTGATTTTGTGCTTGGCACTAGTGGTCTTGACGATCGATAACCAATCCAGCGACGGATGGCCCGACGACTTGTTTACCAAGATCTCGCAGATGTCGCCGTTATCGAGCAGCGCATCCAACGGAACGATCCGGCCGTTGACCTTGGCTCCGACGCAGTGGTTGCCGACGTCGGTGTGCACGGCGTACGCGAAATCGAGCGGCGTGCCGCCGGCGGGCATGCTGAACACGTCGCCGCGCGGCGAAAACACGAACGCTTGCGAATCGAACAGATCGAGCTTGAGATTCTCCATGAAGGAGCGCGAATCGCGCATGTCCTTCTGCCACTCCAAGAGCGCGCGCAGCCACGCCAGTTTGTTCTCGAATCGATCGGCCTTGCCGCCTTCTTTGTAGCGCCAATGCGCGGCGATACCGTACTCGGAGGTGCGGTGCATCTCCCACGTGCGAATCTGAATCTCCAACGGATCGCCGTGCGGGCCGACGACCGTGGTGTGCAGCGACTGGTACATATTGGGCTTAGGCATTGCGATGTAATCTTTGAAGCGGCCCGGGAGCGGCGTCCACAACGCGTGCACCGCGCCCAGGGCGGCATAGCAGTCCTTGACCGAATCGACGATGATTCGAATTGCGGTGAGGTCGTAAATCGTCGAGAAGTCGCGGCCCTTCTTAAGCTTAGAATAGATCGAGTAAAAGTGCTTGGGGCGTCCTTGGATCTGCGCGTTGATCGTGAGATGTCCAAACTCGCCTTGCAGCGACCCGATCACCGTTGCGACGTCGGCTTCGCGTTCGACCCGCGTTTTGTTGACGCGCTCGACGATCTCGCGATACGGTTCGGGATCGAGATATCGCAGGCAGAGGTCTTCGATATCCCACTTGATCTTCCAAATGCCTAGGCGATGCGCGATCGGAGCGTAGATGTCCAGCGTCTCGCGCGCGATCGCTTTCTGCTTAGTGGCCGGCAACGATGCCAGCGTGCGCATGTTATGGAGACGATCGGCCAGCTTGATGATAATGACGCGGATGTCTTTGGCCATCGCCATAAACATCTTGCGCAAGTTTTCGACCTGCGCGTCTTCCTTGGATTGATAGGGAATGCGCGTCAGTTTGGTGACGCCGTCGACCAAGTTGGCGATCTCGTCGCCGAATTGGGCGGCCACTTCTTCGCTGGTGATGGTGGTGTCTTCGACCACGTCGTGGAGCAACGCGGCGGCGATCGTTTGGCGATCCATCTCCAGATCGGCCAAGATCGCGGCCACGGCCAGCGGATGCTCGATATACGACTCGCCCGAAACTCGCCGCTGGCCCTCGTGGGCGGTCTGGGCGACATCGTACGCGCGGGTAAGCCACGACCCATCGAGTGACGGGTCGTATGACTGAACCTTGCTCACCAGCTCCGCGATCGTCATATTCCACCCATCATGCCACAAGCTGCCCTCCGTGTCATGGCGAGCTAGGGGTGGGAGGGGCTTAGAAGTCGGCCGGGTTGTTGCGGAAGAGCAGACTGGCGAGTTTGCCGGTGGGTTCGATCGAGAACTCCATGTAGACTTGACCGTCCGCGCACAGCATGTGGTAGACGTAGGTCTTGCTCCCTGCGGGGACGTCCTTAGCGATCGCGGGACCGGCCCAGACCACCTGCTCGAGCGGGCCCAGCAGCCCCAGCGCCTTGGACACCCCGGCCATCTTATCGAGGGTCATCATGTCGTTCAACGCGTCGGTGTAAAGGTCGCGATTGACGCCGGCCGCCTGCCAGGCCACAAACTGTTTGCGCGCGATTAGGGTGATCGCGGGGTCTTCGGGCGGTAGCGGCGTTGCGGTAGCGGCGGGGGCCCTATGCGGCGCGGCGCCGGCGGGAAGAACGGGCATCGCCAGCATCAACGCGACGGCCAACAAGACGAGCAAGGAGCGTTCCATACAATGCATATCAGCCGTACGTGATGAACGTCTCGACGTCCGCACCCGGCCCC
>DATKGB010000262.1:0-2005 GCA_035544315.1 Verrucomicrobiia bacterium | reverse complement strand
GTACCCCGAAGCGCGCGTCCACTGCGCTTGCGGCAGTACGTTTACCACCGGTTCCACGCTTAAAGAGATTTCGGTTGAAATTTGCGCGGCCTGCCATCCGCTGTTTACGGGTCAGCAGAAGCTGATCGACACCGCGGGTCGCGTCGACAAGTTCAATCAGCGCGCCGCCGCTGCCGAGCAGAAGCAGAAGGAAGCCGCCACTCGCCAGGCCGATCGCGACGCCAAGAAGGCCGCCGCCGCCTCAGAAGCCTAGCGACGCCGGATTTGCAAGAGACGAGCCGCACGCCGACTCGTCTTTTCTTTGTATGATGAACCCGCGCTTGGAGACGATCGCCCGACGCTTCGATGAAATCGAGGCGGAGTTAGCAAATCCCGCCGGGGGATTCGATCAAGTGCGCTTCACGGCATTGGTCAAAGAGCGCGCATCGCTCGAAGAGACCGTGCGCGTCTATCGCGAACTGCGCAAAGCGCTCGACGCGATCGCGACCAACCAAGCGCTGCTGGCGCAAAGCGATCCCGAGATGCGCGAGCTGGCCGAAGAAGAAGCGCGCGAGCTTCGCGCTCGCCGCGATGCCCTCGACGCCGACCTCCAAGAGTTGATGATCCCCAAGGATCCCAACGACGAGAAAGACGTCTTCGTTGAAATTCGCGCCGGCGCGGGCGGCGACGAGGCGGCGATCTTTGCCGGCGATCTCGCGCGCATGTACATGCGCTACGCGGAGAACGAGCGCATGAAAATCGAACTGATTTCGGCGTCGGATTCCGACGCCGGGGGCTACAAAGAAATCGTCTTTGCGATCAAAGGCAAGGCGCCGTATCGGCGCTTCAAACACGAGTCCGGGGTGCACCGCGTGCAGCGGGTGCCGGCCACCGAGGCTCAAGGGCGGATTCATACCAGTACCGCGACCGTCGCAGTGCTGCCCGAAGTCGGTCAAGACGTCGAGGTCGAGATCAAGTCGACTGAGTTGCAGATCGATACCTACAAGTCCAGCGGTGCCGGCGGCCAATACGTCAACAAGACGGAGTCCGCGATCCGCATCACGCATCTGCCGTCGGGCATCATCGTCGCATCGCAGCAAGAGCGTTCGCAGACGCAAAACCGGGAGAAGGCGATGCAGATGCTGCGCGCGATGCTCCACGAACGCAAGGTTCGCGAACGCGAGGAAGCCGAAGGGTCGCTGCGTCGCAGTCAAGTCGGCACCGGCGACCGGTCCGAAAAAATCCGTACTTACAACTTTCCGCAAGATCGCGTCAGCGACCATCGGGTCAACCAGAGTTTCGGGAACATCCGCGGCATCCTGGATGGCGATTTGGGCCATATCATCGACGAATTGCTCAAAGACGAACGCGCTCGCTTGTTAGCGGGCGAAACCGCGGCCACGTAGAGGCCAGCGGCGGATGGCAGACGTCACTTTCCTTAAACCTAGGACGGTCGCGCAAATTCTTGCGCGCGGAATCGTCACCTTAGCCAAGGTGACACAATCCGCGCGGTCCGATGCGTCGATCCTGATGGCGCACGCACTGGGGCGCGATCGCGAATGGCTCATCGCCCACGGTGAGTCATTCATAACCAAGGCGCAAACCGAAAAGCTTGCCGCCTTTTACGACAGCCGCGCGACCGGAATGCCGGTCGCCTATATCATCGGTTCGGCCTGGTTTTACGGACGGGAATTCATCGTCAATGACCAGGTGCTCATCCCGCGGCCCGAGACCGAGCACCTGGTCGACGAGGCTGTCGAACATCTGCGCGCGCGGGCAAACCCGAATCTGCCCAAAGCTCTCCTTACCGTGCTCGATGTCGGCGTCGGTTGCGGAGCGATCGGCTGTTCCATCGCCGCCGAAGTACCCAACGCCGCGATCGAAGCGACCGACACGTCGTCGGGGGCCCTCAAGATCGCCGAGCACAATGCGCGGCGCCTGCACGTTTTTGACCGCTGCCGATTCTATTTGGGCGATTTGGTCCAACCGGTGCCGTCGCGTCACTACGATGTCGTCGTTGCGAACC
>DATKGB010000261.1:0-3320 GCA_035544315.1 Verrucomicrobiia bacterium | reverse complement strand
ATGCGCTCTCGGCGGTCGTGTCGCTGGTATCGCCGGAAAACAAACGCATCGGCGATTATGCTGCCGGAACGATCGTCGTCCGCGAGGCCAAATTCGTTCCGGTCAAAGACTTTCTGCGCGATATCGGAACCGCGCCGGCGTCGGGTTCCACGGCATTTCTGAGTGGCGAAGAGCGCCAACTGGTGCGGAACTTCTTGGAGCGTCGCGAAGGAATCGCGTTCGCGCGTCGCCGCGAATTGGCCGAACGCTTGGCCGCCCGCATGCGTCCGCGCGTTACCGCCGACCTAGCCGCCCTCGACGACGAGTCCCTGCTCGAACGCCTGTAAAGGGCTAGCGGGGTTTGAATTTGGCGATTAGATCGCGCGCGAAGGTCAGCGCGTCGCTCTTGGTCCGCGCGTATATTTGCGCCGCTTGCGCCTTGTTCATGTGCCGCCCGTGTTCGAGGAAGAACGTAACGCCTTCACCGACGACGATCGTACCGGCGTAGGCGACCGCGCCTTTGATCGGGATGCCGGCTATCGGTAAAAAGCCGGCGAGTTCGCGCGCGATCGCGCGCCAGCCGAAGCCGCCGCCGATCACCGGAAGCAGTTGCCACATGCGCTGGACGTCCGGATCGCGACCGTACGTCGCCTCGATATGCAGCAGCAGCATCATTTGAATGCCGGTGATGGCGACCATGTCGCCGGCCGATGCGAACGCGCCCAGCACGATGCCCACGACGGGAATGTGATCGACGATAGCGCTGGCCAAGGAAACCTTGAGCGCGGTGTTGGCGGCGTCGCGCGTCAGTTTGGCGGCAACGGTTTCGCGCGTGGCCGGCAGGCGGCGCCCGACGGCGATCTCTACGTTTTTGCAAGACGCAACGACGTGCGGAAAGACGCGTCCGCGCAGGGCTTCGCGCGTGAGCGCGGGCACGACGTACTCGGCCCACGTGCCGGCGATGGGCGGCGTCGAAGGTCCGCTCGGCAAGGCTTGCGGATCGATGGTAACCGCGAAAATCGGCAATCTCAAGGCCCGCAGCGGCGTCAGGTTTGCTCCGGCAAGATCGCCACGCCGTCCAAGAAAAAGCACGATGCGTGCGTCGCGCGGATCGATCGTCGCGATTGCCTCGGGACCGATCGCTTCCAAACAGGCGGCCGCGTCGAGCGGGACGGTGTCGTCGGGATGACCCGCGAGCAACAGCCCGCGCAACTCGGCGACCAGCGCGGGGTCGCCGCACAAAAGAAAACGGAACGGCTTGCGCACGCCGGCGTGGACTTTCCCGACGTCCAAGCCGTTACGAACCAGCCGAAAGAGATCGCGTGCGCCCAGAGCCGAAGCCATCTACACGTGCATTTCTTTGATCGGGTCGTCGGTGTAATCGAGGTAGACCAGGCCCATGAAGATCTCCAGCGGCCACGTATGCATGCCGCGCGCGTTGGCTTCATCGACCATCGTACGATGGTTGGCGCGCGCCTCGTCGATGATCTCCTGAGGCGACGACTTCACGTCGGCGGCCAAGATCGTTGCCGCGGTCACATCGCCCGGCGTCAAGTTCTGCTTCACCATCGACGTGTAATCGATGCCGACGGAATGGAATCGCTGATCGAGCGCATACTGCAGCGTGCCGTAGCGTTCGGGCGAGGTCCCCAAGCCCAGCATCGTGATGCGAACCGAAAGCTGGCGCGAACGTGCCATGTTGTACAGCTGCAGCGCTTGCGAAGCCGCTGTGGCCGCTTTGTCCATCGAATCCTCGGCCGTTTGCATCAACGGGCCTAAGGTGCCCGAGTCGATTTTCGAGATGTCGCCGAAATAGTTGAGTTGACCGGTGCGTTGGAAGGCTTTGAGAAAGACGTCGAGATCGCCCAACGCTTCGTCGGTCATGAGCAGCGCCGCGCGGCTCGCGTCGATCGCGCTGAGCATGTCGCCATCGGCATGATTGAGTTCGCCCAATAGCGCCGGATACGACGGCAGGACGGCCAGCGAATCGCTGGGGATCGGCGAGACCGCCAGGGGCGCCTGCATCATCGTGAGGATGTCTGCGTTCTCTTTGAGCAGGCCGCTTTCTTTATCTTTGTCGACCGAGCCGACGCCGCCGATTGTGGTGCCGGTATCGTCGGTCGCGCTGACGAGCGATCGCGAGATCGCCTCGAGGTTCTTGACCAGCGCCTCCAAGCGCGAGCCGGGCTTGATCTGGACGTTGTTCATGTCCGGGAATTCGTAGCCGATCGCCTGCACGCGGTCGTTGATCGCTTTGAGCTGCGACTTGGCTTCATCGCGGCGGATTTGGATTTGCGCGGCGGCTTGGCTCTGCTGATCTTGAGCCGCCTGCATGGCGATGTGGAGTTTATCCAAATCGCGGTATATCAGCGAGACGCGCCGCGAATCGATGTCGCGCAGCGCGACGATGCTTTGTTGGGCGTCGGCGCGCGTTTGCGCGTTGCCCGATTGCGAGGCCTCCGAAAGCGTTTGCTCGCTCTTGCTGGTTTGGCCTAACGCGAGTTGCGCCTGACCTAATTTGAGCATCGCGTCGGTATTGGTCGGATCCTTTTGCAGAATCTGCGACAGCTCTAGTGCGGCGATATTGTAACGGGCACGTTCCTCGTCGGACAGGGCGCGTACCAGCATTTCGTCTGAAGTCACTTTGGTCGGATCCAGCTCGGGATAGCCCATCAAGTGCTGGACGCGTGCCTTGGAGTCGGGGTGGGCTGCCAAATATTTATCGACGACGTCTACGTGGGCGTCTTCAAGCACGTTGAGATGCGACATCATCGTGACCATCGCGTTGGGATCGTAACCGGCGCGCGACATCAACAGCAGGCCGTAACGGTCGGCCTGGATTTCGTCGGCGCGCGACATTTTGGCCAGAGCGCTGGCCTGAATGAGGTTGCCGAAGTTGTAGATGATCGGCGAGAACAGCGACGCGATGCCGAACAGAATGCTCATCATTTGGGCCTTGGATTGCATCGTGACCACATGGCGTCGCTCGATGTGACCGGTCTCGTGACCGATCACGCTGGCGAACTCGTCGTCGGATTGGACGAAATCGATCAGCCCTTCGTAAATGTAGACGTAGCCGCCCTCGGTCGCGAATGAATTGACGTCCTGCGCCTTGATGATCTTGAGGTTGTAGGGAATGTCCTTACGCGCGGTCTCGGCCCACAACTTATTGGCGATCGAATTAGCGTAGGCGTTGAGCAGCGGATCGGTCTCGATCACGCTGGTTTGGACGATGTCCTTGTCCTCGGCTTGCCCTTGCGCGATTTCGCCCTGCGTGGACAACGCGCGCGCCGGCAGCGGAGCGGCGGCGCTCAGCAACGAGAGGATCGATCCATCCCCCC
>DATKGB010000260.1:0-2178 GCA_035544315.1 Verrucomicrobiia bacterium | reverse complement strand
GGGGGGATCTCCGCTCGACCGCACGACGGGCAAGCCGTTATCTCAAAGCCCTTTTCGCGCAAGCCCAGCGATTTGAGGATCCCCCAACAGACCGGGATTTCTTCAACCGGGTCG
Source organism: Verrucomicrobiia bacterium (assembly GCA_035544315.1). Lineage (GTDB taxonomy): Bacteria > Vulcanimicrobiota > Vulcanimicrobiia > Vulcanimicrobiales > Vulcanimicrobiaceae > JALYSX01. The sequence continues at coordinate 2,064 of DATKGB010000260.1, read as the reverse complement.
GCCGCCAGGGAGACGCGGATCGTATCGCCGATGCCTTCGAACAGCAGAATGCCCAAACCAATGGACGACTTGATGGTGCCGTCGCGCAAGAGGCCGGCTTCGGTGATGCCGAGGTGAAGGGGATACGGCGTCGCGCGGTCGCGCAGACGCTTGTCCATCAAACGGTACGCACCTACGGTGTTGAGGACGTCGTGGGCTTTGAGCGAGATCACGATGTCGGTGTGTCCGAGCTCTTCGAGAATCTCGACATGACGCATCGCCGACTCCACCATCGCCTCGGGGGTGTGGCCCAGCGTCTTCTCCAAGTCCGGCGCCAGCGAACCCATGTTCACGCCGATGCGAATTGGAATGTCGCGCGCCATCGCCGCCGCGACGACTTCGCGCGTTTTGGCGATGTCGCGAATATTGCCTGGATTCAATCGCAGTTTGGCGACGCCGGCTTCGATGGCCGCCAGCGCCATCCGGTGATCGAAGTGGATGTCGGCGACGATGGGCACGGGTGAACGTTGCACGATCGCGGGCATGCCGGCGGCGTCGGCTGGATCTTTGACCGTGACGCGCACGACCTCGCAGCCTTCCATCGCCAACGCGTACACTTGTTCGAGCGTCTTATCGGCATCGGCGGTATCGGTGGTCGTCATGGATTGCACGACGACCGGATGGCCGCCGCCGATCCAGACGCTCTTGGCGTCGGACTTGCCGGTCTTGTTTTGCAAGAAGATCGGTTTGCTCTCGCGCCTCAGACGAATCAATTGAACGCCCCGTGCCCGGCAACGATGCGCGCGATGTCGTGATAGGCCACGACTAGCATCAACAGCAGGAGCGCCGCCAGGCCGGCGATGTGTACGAACGCTTCTTTTTCGGGATCGACCGGCTTGCCGCGAATCAACTCGGCGACGATGAACGCACCGCGGCCGCCGTCTAGCGCCGGCAGTGGCAGCAAGTTAAAGATGCCCAGCGCAAACGAGATCAACGCCGCCAACTGCAGATACGGGCCCCAGCCCAGATCTTGGACCGTTATTGCGGCTTGTCCAATTCCGATGGGGCCCGTGATTTGACCGGCGTAGGTCGAGAACTTCGTCGCGATCAGTTTGAGGTTCTCGAGTTCTTGGGTTACGGTGTTGACGTACTCTACACCGCTGGCCGCAAACGCCGCGACGAAACCCACACGCTCGTAGGCAACGACGGGATAGAATCCGATGCAGCCCGTGCCGGGCTTGTCCGGAGACGGACACGCGGCCGGGGTTACCTTGACGATGTTCTGAACGCCTTCGCGCACGTACGTAAGGGTCAAGTGTTTGCCCAAGGATGCGTGGATCGTGCCGACGAGTTGGCTGCCGTCGGCAATCGCAACGCCGTTCACAGCGACAACGCGATCGCCGGTCTGCAGGCCGACTTTATTCGCTGGCGAGCCGGCGTTGATCGGACCGACGACTGCTTGCGGCACGTTGCTGGGGATCCCGAATGCAAAGACGCCGAACAACAAGATGACGTACGCGAGAATAAAATTGGCGATCGGGCCGGCGACCACGATGCCCAAACGGCGCCAGGGCGACTTCGATTGGAAGTTCACCGAGCCGCCGCTGCCGGTTTCCCGAAACTCGCGCTGCTGTTCGGCCTCCGAAGTTTTCCCGTCTTCGCCCTCCATCGCGCAGTAGCCGCCGATCGGCAGGGCACGAAACGAATAGAGCGTTCCGCTGCGCGGACTGACCCAGCCGAAGAATTTTGGACCCATGCCGACCGCGAATTCGTTAACGCGCACGCCGTTGCGGCGCGCGACGATAAAGTGCCCGTACTCGTGGAGAACGACCAGGACCGAGAGGGTCACCAAAAAGATGACGATCTTGCCAAGTTGCGCGAGCGCGATGAGTCCTAGGAGCACGATACGACCTCTTCAAGAAGTTCGGCGGCGCGTTCCCGCGCGGCCCGGTCCGCCGCGCGAACCGTTTCTAGTGTAACCTCGGCAGGCGATATCGTCTGCATGACTCGTCCGATCAGCGTCGGGATTCGCCCAAACGGCAGCTTGCCTGCCACGAAGGCAGCCACGGCTACCTCGTCCTCCCT
>DATKGB010000259.1:0-7264 GCA_035544315.1 Verrucomicrobiia bacterium | reverse complement strand
CTCTTCCGATCTAGAGAGGAGAGCCCGCCGCCCGAGGCGCTGGCTAATGCATCCAGCGAAGGCGGCGGCGCAAACGAAAACGTTTCACTAACGCCATCGCGCACCGCGACGAATTCGTCGCCGCTGCGAACCACGACGCCGTCGAGAGCGTCGGTCGCAATCGTTCCGGTCGCGTCGCCCTGCAGCGTCCATCGGCCGACGCCGGCTTGGGTGGCGACAACGCAGCGGACCGCATCGTCAAACTGCAATCGCAACGGGATACCGACGCTGCCGACACGCCAGGGTGCCCAGCCGTTGGCAAGCAATCCGCCGACCGCCAGTCGCAGCATCTCGGGCGAAACCTCGCCGCGCGCGAAGATCGAGTCGTCCAAGCGCTGCGCCAGAAACGACGTGGTCGTCTCGCCCGCGGCAAATGCTGAATCCGTGGCGATCCAACGCAAGAGCGGCAGGTTCGTGCGCACGCCGCCGATCGCGAAATCGTCCAGCGCATCGCGCAGCCGCGCAATCGCTTGCGCGCGATCGCTGCCAGCGACGATCAGTTTGGCGAGCATCGGGTCGTAGTAAACGCCGACCTCGCTGCCGACATCGACACCGGAGTCCAGGCGCACGCCCGGGCCCTGCGGCGGATTCCACACCGCGATCGTGCCCGTCGACGGCAGCATGTTGTTGGCGGGATCCTCGGCGTAGATGCGCGTCTCGATCGCCCAGCCGCGTGGGCGCACGTCGTTTTGGCGAATCGACAGCCGCTCGCCGTTGGCGATCCGCAGTTGCCATTGCACCAAGTCGATCCCGTAGGCTAACTCGGTGACTGGATGCTCGACTTGCAAGCGCGTATTCATCTCGAGAAAATAGAATACGTCTTCGCGATCGAGCATAAACTCGACGGTGCCGGCATTGACGTATCCGACGGCTTGCGCGGCGCTGACGGCGGCCGCGCCCATCGTCGCGCGCAACTCCGACGTTAACGCGACCGAAGGCGCTTCCTCGACGATTTTTTGGTGGCGGCGCTGAATCGAACACTCGCGTTCGCCGACGTTAATCGTGCTGCCGTGCGCGTCGGCGAGAATTTGAAACTCGATGTGGCGCGGATCGCGCAGATAGCGCTCCAGTAGCACGTCATCGCTGCCGAACGCCGCAAGCGCTTCGCGTTTAGCGGCTTCGAGCGCTTGATCGAACTGCTCGATCGACTCGACGACGCGCATGCCGCGCCCGCCGCCGCCGGCGCTGGCCTTAATCAACAGCGGGAAGCCTGCGCGCTTTGCTTCCTCACGCAATCGGTTCGGGTCTTGATCGTCGCCGTCGTACCCGGGCACGGTCGGAACGCCGCGCTCGCGAACCAATCGTTTGGATTCGATCTTGCTGCCCATCGACGCCATCGCTTGAGGCGACGGGCCGACGAACGTCATGCCCGCGTCGGCGACGGCTTGCGCGAAGGCCGCGCGTTCGGAGAGAAAACCGTAACCGGGATGGACGGCGTCGGCCTTCATCGCCTGTGCCGCCTCGATAATCGCATCGATCTTCAAATACGATTCGTTGGCGGGCGCCGGGCCGACGTACGCGCTTTCGTCCATGAAGCGCAGGTGATAGGCGCGTTGATCGGCTTGCGAGTAGATGCCCAGCGGCACGATCCCCATTTCGCGGGCCGCGCGCGCGACGCGCACCGCGATCTCGCCGCGGTTGGCGACGAGCAGCCGCGAAATCACTTCGTCCAACTCGCCGGACGCCGTTCCAGAAACGCGCGCAAGCCTTCCTGGCCTTCGGGGCTGGTACGTTGCGTCGCGATCGCATCGGCCGTCAAGTCCAGCGACTCGTCGTAACTCGCGTTGCCGACATCGACGATCAATCGTTTGGCGGCCGCGACTGCAGTCGGCGCCGCGCTGCGCAGTTCGCCCGCGACACGATCGACGGCGGCGTCGAGTTCGGCGGCTGCAACCACGTGATGCACCAAGCCGATTTCGCGCGCGCGTCGCGCATCGAAGCGCTCGCCGGTCAGGAAGAGCGCGCGCGCCGCGGACGTGCCGATCTTGGCCAAGACAAACGGTGAGATCACGGCGGGAATGATACCCAGTTTGGTTTCGGTGAACCCGAAGATCGCATCGTCGGCGCTCACGACGATGTCGCAGACGGCAGCCAGTCCGGCGCCGCCGCCCAGGGCCGCGCCTTGAATGCGCCCGATCACCGGTTTGCTGCAGCGATCGATCGCGCGAAACATCCGGCTCATCGCGCGTGCGTCGGCAACGTTTTGTTCCCGGGTCAACTCCAGCGACGCGCGCATCCAGTTGATGTCGGCGCCGCCGCAGAAGACGCTGCCCTGGCCCGCGAGTACGATCGCGCGAACGTCGGCGCGCCCGTCGAGCGCGCCGAAGGCGGCGCTCAACTCGGCAATCACGGCGGCATTGAAGGCGTTGCGCACGTCGGGGCGGGCGAGGGTCACCCGCGCGACCCCATCGGCGGCCGAGACGGCGATCGTCTGATAATCCATAGACGGACGTTCGATTCTCGGAATCATCCGCGGCTGCCTGGAATGCGTTATCATGAGGTATGAAGCGCGACGTCTATCGCTACCCGGTCGTGACGCGCCTGTCACACTGGTTCTGGGTGCTGGCCTTTTTCGTGCTGGTCTCGTCGGGGCTGCAGATATTCAACGCGGCGCCCTACTTGGACGCCTCGGACAAGTCCAACCCGGCCCGGCGCGTACTCTCGATCGACTCGCCGACCGACGGCGTGGGGACGACCACGGTCTTCGGACGTACGGTTACGACCACCGGATGGCTGGGCTGGACGACCGACGGGATGGGCGGGAAGACGGCGCGCGCATTTCCCAGTTGGATCACGATTCCGGCCTACCAGGATCTGGCCGCCGGTCGCCGCTGGCATTTGTTCTTTGCATGGCTGGCGACGCTGTGCTGGATCGGCTGGCTGATTTCGTCGGCGATCAAAGGCAATCTCCGCAAAATCATTCTGCGCCCGCGCGACTTGCGCGACCTGTGGCCGATGCAAGCTTACTATTTGAAACTGCGCAAAGAGCCGCCGCCCTACGACACCTACAACCCATTGCAGAAAGCGGCCTACACCGCGATTTTATTTGTGATCACGCCGCTGGTCGTGCTGACCGGCCTGGCACTTTCGCCCGGCGTCGACGCGCTCGCACAACCGCTCACGTGGGTCTTCGGAGGCCGGCAGTTTGCGCGGACGTGGCATTTCGTCGGCATGATCGTGCTCGTCGCGTTCTTCGTCGTGCACACGTTCCAAGTCGCGACCCAAGGGCTGGTCAATCAGATGCGTTCGATGATCACCGGATGGTATACGCCCGACCCGCACGAAACGGAAGGCAACGCGTGAAGCGGAAGCTGTTTATCGCGGGTTCGTTGACGGCGCTGGCCGGCTGTTCGCCGATCGGCACGGCCCTCAACGACAATCCGGGCTTTCATACGTTTCTGGGCAGCGCGGCGGGATTGGACCACGCGCTAATCGGTACGCGCGGGATGGCGCGCGAATACCGCGATGCCGACGTCGACAAGGTGTTTCGCGTCAACGGATTGGCGACGCCGACGACGGCTGCGTACGGTCGCATGGTGGCCGACAAGTACGCGTCGTATCGGTTGGTCGTCGACGGCGCGGTCGAACGGCCCGGTGCGTTCACGCTCGGACACTTACAAAAGTTGATGCAGCAAACGCAGATCACGCGGCACGATTGCGTCGAGGGCTGGAGCGTTATCGGCAAGTTTACCGGCGTGCGTTTGAGCGATCTGCTGGACGTCGTTCGACCCAAAGCCGGCGCGCGATACGTCGTATTTCGTTGCATGGACAGCGACGAGTCGGGTACGCCGTACTATGAAAGCCTCGACCTCAACGAAGCCCGCCACCCGCAAACGCTTCTAGCGCTTCGCTTGAACGATGCACCGATCGACCCCGACCACGGCGCGCCGGTGCGCCTGCGCATTCCCACGCAACTCGGCTACAAGAGCGCGAAGTGGGTACGGCGCATCGACGTGGTCTCGGCGCTGGGGACGATCTATGGCGGCGGCGGAGGCTACTGGGAAGACCAAGGCTACGACTGGTACGCCGGGATTTAGGCGAGCGAGCGGGAACCGTTCGGGAGATCGCTCCGTTCGTTCGTTGGAGCCCCTAGCCGTAAGGAGAGCCCTCATGAAATTTCGTTCGTCGTTCGTCGCTATCGTCGCCGCCGCGGCGATCGCCGCCCCAGCGGCTGCCTCTGCGCAGTCCTTTCATGTCCAAAATCAAACCGACGCATGGGTCCATCTCTCGATCAATTTCCCGTCCACGCCGAAGGGTCCGCCGCCGGCGATCTGCGTCGCGCCAAACGGCGCGGCTAATGGGGCCTTGCCCGCGTTTCAGACTGAGAGCGTGTATATCATCGCACTCTCGGGTGCGAACTGCTATGCGCCGCGGCTGTGGGAGCATGGCGTTAACGTCAACGGCAAAGGCGCGACCGTCTCGATCGGGCAATCCGGGGCGACGGTCGAGGGCAACTCCACGGACGCGGTTCGGATCCAGAACCATAGCACGGCATGGGCGCTCATCTCCGTGCTTCCCAAAAACATCAAGCCGCCTGCGGTGACCAGTTTCTGCGTCGCCCCGGCTGGCCACGTCAGCACGGCGGACGATTTTCCAAGCGATGCGAAGGCGTATATCATCGTGCTGTCGGGCGCGAACTGCTATGCGCCGCGTCTGTTCGAGGGGAACGCGACCGGCAACCGCATCGTGGTTCGCGGCAAGAACGGATCGTACACGCTCGAAGCGGCACCGTAAATGCGATTTCGTCTTGCAGGCCTCGCAATCGGCATTGCGGCGCTCTTGGTCCTTCCGCACTCGCTTCGCGCCGAGGAGCCGAGCCACTATACGTTTTCGCCCAATCCCCCGGGAACCGTAACGCAGAGCGTCTTGGGCTATCTTGCGGGTCAAGCGATGCATTCCCAATGGCGCGCCGTGGCCAGCAGGGTGCGGCGGGGCAAGAGCGGCTCGACGACGTTCTATCAAGACTACCTCTCGATCTATGCCATCGACGGCGCGACCTACCGACTCAAGTATCGGTCGCCCGGTAACGGCGGCCCGCTCTCGCAGGTCGAAAAGGCCCACGGCGCCGAGATGTGGTTCCCGTTACAGGACCTGAGCATCGTCGGTTACGGTCAGTTCCAGGAGCCCGCCGTCGACCAACTCGTGGTGTATTCCCACGAAGCTTCCGCCGACTGCGGCGGAGCGCAGATTACGATCTTTTCCGCCGATCCCAAAACCGGCAAGGTCGCGCCGCACGTTTCGGTGACCAACGGGTGCGCGTTGTCCGCTAAGATCGTGCATGGAACCGGAAGCGATTCGATCGTGCTGACCGGGCCGTACTACGGGCCAAACGCGGCCATGTGTTGTCCGACCAAAAACGTCGCCAGCGCGACGCTGCGGTTCACCGGTGGAACGTGGAAACAGTCGCCGGCGTACTTCACGCTCAAGACGTTCTAGGAGTCCCGCCTTACTGCGAGCCGTCTTGTGCGCTGTGCTGGTGGTCGATGGCGATGTAGAAGAAGTTGCGCGAGGCGTCGTGGTCGGCTAGATCCTTGATCCCCGAGACGATTGCCTCGACGGTGATCAGCCCCGACGTCCAATGGATCGACGAGCGATCGCCGTGTTTCTTGGCCGGGTAACGAGCGACCTTATAAGCCGTACCGAGTTGTTTGCCGACGACCCGACCGAGCCAAACGAGCAACTGGGGCTGTGTCATCTTCACGCGCGGCGAGGTGCATTGGAGGTCGCTTTCGCTGATTTCGTTGGTATTGTTCATGATCGCCGCAAACGAAGGCATATCGATCACCAGGCAATGGGTGAAGGTTCCAAACGAGCCCGTCATCCAAAACTCACCTTTGCTCTTCTGTTTTCCACGCATATCGGTGAAATCCGATTGCGCGCTGGCCAGTCCGGTGGTGAGAAAAGTACCGACGTCTGTGCCGACATCGGCACGGACCGAGATGGGCAGCAAGAACGAGGCCGCAACCAAGGCGGCGGTCGTGCCGAGCGTGCCGAGCATGCGAAATGAAGCGTTCATGCCGACCCCACTTCCGAACCGGCGGACCGGTCGCCTGCCGACAATGCGAACCACATCCCCGCGACGACCATTGCCGCGCCCAGCAGTTCGCGACCGCCGAAGCTCTCGCCGCCGAAGACGATGCCGACGAGCACCGCGATGACCGGTATGATCAACGATGAGAAATTCACCACCCACACCTCAACGTGCTTGAGCAGCCACAGGTTGATGAAGAACGTGACGGCGCTCCCTAATATGGCAAGGTAGAGTAACGAGCCGATCGAACCCGGCGCCAACGCGCGATGCACGTCGGGATGTTCGATCGCTATTCCCGCGATGCCGACGACGGCACCCGCGATCAACATCGACGGCGCGAGCACGGCCAGCGGCGCATAGTGCGAATGGCGTTTGGCGTAGACGTTAGCGAAGCCCGAGACGGCGGCCGCCGCAACGATTGCTAGGACGTACGGCCAGGAGCCGCGCGTTTGGCCGACCAGCGAGATCACCGCGACCCCACCGAACGCGATCGCGGTGCCGATCCAAATCCGCGGAGTGGTGCGCTCGTCGACCAAATAGTGTCCGTAGAAGAACGTGAAGAACGGCAGGGTTCCAAACAGCACCGCGGTCAGCCCCGACGCGAGTCCCTGTTCGGCCACGTACGTCAGCACGTAGTTGAGTCCGAACAAGCACGACGCGAGCACCAGCACTAATCTCCACGGCAGCGCGCGCAGCGGGACGAGATCGCGTCGCAACGCGCCGACGGCCAGCAGCACCAAGCCGGCCAATACGAATCGCATGCCGACCCCGGTCAGCGGCGGCAAATAGCGAAGATCGACCTTGATCGCAAACCAGGTCGTCCCCCAAATCGAACACATCAGAGCATACGACAATATCACCCTGAGCTTGATAGTGTCACCCCGAGCCTGTCGAAGGGCTGCTTAAGCGCCAAACAAATATTCTTTTGGAGTGATGCGTCCGCCGAAGAATGCGGTGAGACCGACGCCGTAGGCATCGGCCAAGCGTTGCAGTTCGTCTTCGTCGAGAATCGTCTCGGCGGCTTCGGCTTGCGCCAAACGCTCCGCGTCGATGTCGGCGGCTTGGGCCGCATCCTCGAGCGAAATCCCGCGCATGTCGCGATGCGCGGCGATTTGCTGCGCCAGGTCGGCCATGGGGTTGCTCACGATGTCTTGCTCCGTCTCACATTCTGAAGATGCCGAACGTGGTCGGCGG
>DATKGB010000258.1:0-4885 GCA_035544315.1 Verrucomicrobiia bacterium | reverse complement strand
GGGGGGAAGTGCACGCCGTCCGCCGCCGTGGTAGTATCCCTGGGTTGCCCCGAGGGGGCTGTCCCATGATTTCATTGAGGAACCGGTCGATGGCGAAACGTTGCGAGATTTGCTCCAAGGGTCCGATGGCCGGCAATAATGTCAGCCATGCGATGAATAAGACCCGTCGCCGCTGGCTGCCCAATTTGCAGGCCATCAAGATCAACGATCGCGGCACCCACCGCACCGCGCGCGTCTGCACGCAATGCCTGCGCTCCAAGAAAGTCACGCGCACGGTCTAACCCACCGCGTTTCAAAACCGCGTCATGCTGAGCTACCAATGTGTCATGCTGAGCCTGTCGAAGCACGGCCGCCCACTTGGGTAGCCGTTTTCAATTCTGTCAGCGTCGATGCGGCGCTCGCGAACCACGCGAGTTGGTGGGACGAGTTGGGGTGGATGTGGGGAATCCGGATTTTTTGAAAAAGCCCGGAGGGCGTATTCCGTTGGTCGTTTCAAAAAAGAGGTTAGTAGAGGAGCGCCCATGGATGGGCGCGACGAGCGTCCACACATCCACCCCAACTCGTCCCACCAACTCGCGTGGTTCGCGACAGGAAGCACGCTAGCCGTAGATGATCTTGTGTTTGGGCGGGGCGAACTTGAGGCGAGGGCGTCTTGCGCTGTGGGTTTGAGGGCTTCGCTTTCGACGATGGAACGTTCGCAGAAACGCATCGTGCGATCGTCGTCGATCTGGCAACCCAGTGGGGCACTGACGATGGCAAATGCCGATTGGTTGCCCAAGAAACCCATACCGACGCTGTTCTGGATACTGCCGAGCAGCGGAAAACTTTGAACGTCGTCGTTGTTGCGATTCACGCTCTACTCTCCAAAATGGTCGTAGCCGGTTACGGCCAGGGAGACGTCCCGATCGTCGATGCGCAGCTGCAGGCCGGTGCCCGCGCGGATCTCCCCGATCCGATAGAGTTGTCGGCCGAAGCGCGCTCGGAATCGCGCGGTTAGATACGTCAGCGCACGCGGAGCGACCGCGGCAATTAGTTCGAAGTCTTCGCCGCCGGCCAGCGCGTAGTCGGTCTCCGGCGTTCCCAGCGCCCGGGCTGCCGCCGCTGCGGCCGGTGCGATCGGAACCTCGACGATCGCCGCGCCCACGTTCGACGCGGCGCACAAGCGTCCTAAATCGGTCGACAACCCATCCGAACAATCGATCATCGCATGGACGTTGGCCGATGCCGCTAACCACAGCCCTTCGCGCAAACGCACTTGCGGCGTACGATAGGCTAGCAATGCGGCTTGGGCGAGCGCCGCCTCCAGCGTGATGCGCCCGCGCAGCAGATCCAGGCCGGCGCGGCTAGCGCCCAGCATTCCGGTGGTGACGATCGCATCGCCGGCACGCGCACCGCTGCGCAATTTGAGATTGGATTGACGAACTTCCCCGACGACGGCGATCGAGATCGTCAGCACCGGCGCGCGCGTCAGATCGCCGCCAACGATCGCCAGGCCCACTTGCCCGGCAACCGCGAGCATCCCGCGATACAGTTCCAGCACGTCGTCGACCGCAAACGCTTTTGGGAAACCCAGCGCAACGGTCCCAAGCACCGGACGAGCACCCATCGCGGCCAGGTCGCTAACGTTGGCGATCATCGCGCGAACCCCGATCTCGCGATCGTTCATCCACGACCGGTTGAAGTGTACGCCCTCGATCAGCGCATCGCTCGTAATTACGCTGCGATGCGAGCGCGACGGTTGCCAAACGGCGGCGTCGTCCCCGATCCCGACGCGAACGCGCGCGTTCGAAGCGCCGTCGAGTAGCCTGCGGATCGCCGCGATCAGATCGTCTTCGCGCAAAGTTGCAACCGCGCTCAAGACAGTAGCGCGCGCATGCGGCCGATGGCCGCCCCCGCGTCGCCGCCAAAGATCGACGAGCCCATTACCAGCACATCGGCGCCGGCACCGACGACCTCGCGCAGATTCTCCTCTCCGATCCCACCGTCGACTTCGAGCTCGCACGAAGGATTGCGCCGATCGATCAAGGCGCGCGCCTGGCGCAGTTTTTCTAGCGAACGCGGAATGAACGATTGGCCGCCAAAACCCGGATTGACGCTCATCACCAACACCAGATCGCAATCGTCGATAACGTCCTCGAGCATCGCGACGGGCGTCTGCGGGCAGATCGCGATGCCGGCTTTGACACCGAGCGAGCGGATGTGCGCCAGCAAGCCCTGCGCGTGCGGAGTAGTTTCGAGATGAAACGTGATGATATTTGCGCCGGCTCGCGCGAACTCATCGACGTAGCGCTCCGGCTCGACGATCATCAGATGGCAATCAAACGTCAGCGACGAGAGCTTGCGCAAGTCGCCCACGACCTTGGGGCCCCACGTCAAGTTCGGCACGAAGCGTCCATCCATCACGTCCAGATGCAGGTAGTCCGCGCCGGCACGCTGCACGGCGGCGATCTGGGTCGCGATATCCGCGAAGTCCGCCGACAGCAGCGACGGCGCGATCTTGCTCATGGGGCTCCTCCCGGCGGGGATGTACTTTTCTGGTCGTAGATGGCGGTGGGTTCTTGGCCGAGCCGAGATTCGCCGACCAGCACGTTATTCACATACATGTCCAGCACCGACGTGCCGACCGCCGTGACGGTGAAATCCAATTTCTGCCCGGGTTGCGCGAACGCGTCGTAGAGATCGTAGCGTCCGGTCGCGTCGGTCACGGTCAGCTTGAGGTTCAACTGCGTCGCGGTGGTTGCACCTTCGGGCACCGGCACCGAAACCAGCACGCGCACTTGATGCAGCAGGTAGCCCGATTCGTACGGACCCGCACTGACTTGCAGCGACACCGGCTCGTACGCATCGATCTTGCTGCCGGCGGGCGGAAATTGACGGGCGACTTGTCCGTGGGCCGGACCGTTGCGTCCCAGCGGCGTCCACACGATTTGCCCCAGCGAAATGCCGCCCTTGGACATCGCGTCCCGTACGTCGTCGATGCTCTCGCCGACGAAATCGGGCAGCTTCATGGACACGGCCCCGCCTTTGCTTTCGGTCACGTCGACCTTGTCGTTTTCAGCGACGTTGGCCAGCGGTGCGGGGTCTTGGTCGATCACGTGCCCGGCCGGAACGACCTGGCTCTTCACGTAGGTGACGGTGCCCAACTGCAGATGTGCGCGCGATAGGTCCAGTCCAACCTCGCGCATCGATTGATAGCGCAAGTCGGGCATCAGCCGCGCGATGATGCCGCCGCTCACGACAAATGAGATTTGACGTCCTTGGCGCACCTGCGCGCCCGGGTCGGGTTGCTGGTTGACGACGACGCCTTTGGGATAGCGATCGCTGGTCGTGGTGGCGATGACGTTTTCGCTCAAATGCAGTCGCGCAATTTCGGCCTTCGCGTCACCCATCGTCTGGCCGACGAACGACGGCACGCTCACCGTGTTGGCCGGCGGCAGCAAGAAGTCGTGAATCGCGCGCCCGAACCACACCACGATCCCGACGAAGAGCGCCAGAACGATCGGGAAGATCCAATCTTGGGGCACGTAGCCATGCAGGCGATCGCGCCAGTCTCGCGTCACGCCAGTAATTCGAAGGCGGCTTCGTCGAAATGCAGGTTGGAAAAGACGCGCTGCACGTCTTCGTGCTCGTCGAGCGCGTCTAGAAAGCTCAGCACCTCGGTCATAGCCGTCGCGGGTACCTCGGCTGTAGTTTTAGCGCGCATGCCAAGGTAGACGTCGGAAATCTTGAATCGCTTCGCACGCAGTGCGTCGCGCGCCGAAGACAGCGAGGTCGGCGCGATAAAGATCGACGTCGTCGGTTCGCCGAACTCCACATCGATCACGCCGTCGACGAGCGCATCTTCGGTGAGCGCATCTTCGGATTTGCCTTGCGGGTCGCATTCGATGATACCGACGGTATCGAACATCCAGCCGACGCTGCCGACCTCGCCCATCGTTCCGCCGTTTTTTGAAAACAAGAAACGGAACTCGCCGGCCGTGCGATTGCGGTTATCGGTCGCGGCGTCGACGATCACGGCCACGCCGTGCGGGCCGTACCCCTCGTAACGGATCTCTTCGATCTCTTTTTCGCCCTGTCCGGACACGCGCGCGATCGCACGCTTGATGTTGTCCTGGGGCACGTTGTTTTCGCGCGCTTTTTCGACCGCCATCTTCAGCCGGTAATTCGCGTCGGGATCGGGCGAGCCCGATTTGGCCGCAAGGATGATCTCCTTGCTCAATTTTGTGAAGAGGGCCCCACGCTGCGCGTCGACCTTGCCCTTCTTAAGCTTGATATTATGCCATTTCGAGTGACCCGACATAGGTTTGCAGGTTCGCCGCGCGCCGAGCTAAACCCAGCCGCTACCTAAGAACATGTGCCACATGCGCGCGTCCCACCAGTTCCAGGGAATGCCCACGCCGGCCAGCACCGGATAGAAAAAGACGAACGTGGCGGCCACCAGCGCGATATAGAGCCCGATCGCGCCGCCCGCGATCCAACGCGCCTCGGGACCTCGGTCTTTCCAGTATTCCCACACCCATTGCAGGGCGATCGCGTTGCACAGGCAGATCAGCGGAATGTCGACATAAAAATGATAGGCAAAGGTAATGCGCGGCGATCGCATCCACGGCAGCCATTGCAGTAAGTACGTCAGAACGATCAGCGCATACGCTTTGTTTCGGCGTTGCCACGCTAAGAAACCCACAAACGGAACGGTCAACAATCCGAACCACAAAATTTCCGGGTTTGGCAGCGAGAGCACTTCGCTGACCGGCCCGGCCTTGGGATCGCTCTTATCTTTGCGACCGTCGTGATAGTAGTAGGCAATCGGGCGCGCATCCAGCGGCCACTGCCACCACTCCGACGAATACGGATGGGTCGCGACCAGCTTGTCGTGATACTCGAA
>DATKGB010000257.1:0-2508 GCA_035544315.1 Verrucomicrobiia bacterium | reverse complement strand
CCAAACCGCGTAAGAACGCGCCCGGACGGGCGCACGGTGGTCGACGTCTTCCCGGTCACCGGCTACGATCGTCTACTCTTTGCCGGGATCTCGGCGCAGGTCTGGATGCAGGACGGCGTCACTCCCAACTCGCTGCCCTCGACCCTGGGAACGTTCTATCGCGCCGCCGATTCCCAAGGGCGCGTCGCGGTCGTCCTAGGCGCCGGAAATATCTCGTCGATCGGCCCGTTGGACGTGCTCTACAAACTGATCGCCGACGGCGCAGTCTGCCTGCTCAAACTCAATCCCGTCAACGAATACCTCAAGCCGATTCTGATCGAGGCTCTGGCTCCGCTGGTGCGCGAGGGCTTTCTGCGGGTCGTCCGCGGCGGCGACGAGGTCGGGCGCGAACTCTGCGCGCATCCGCTGGTCGATGAAATTCACATCACCGGCAGCGAACGTACGCACGATGCGATCGTCTTCGGCGAAGGCCCGGACGCCGCGGAACGCAAGAGCCGCAACGATCCCGTGCTGACCAAACGCATTACCAGCGAGTTGGGCAACGTGAGCCCGACGATCGTCGTTCCGGGCCCATGGTCGAGCGGCGACTTCCGTTTCCAGGCCGAGCACATCCTCACCCAAAAACTCCATAACGGCGGCTTCAACTGCATCGCCGCGCAGGTCCTCGTGCTGCCCAGCGACTGGAACGGAACGCCGCGCCTGTTGGCCCAGATCGAGCGGCTTGCGCGCGCCCTTCCGTCGCGCCCGCAGTATTATCCGGGCGCACACGAACGCCATGCGGCGCTGATCGCCGGGCGCGAAGCGTCGTCAGGCGCGGCGACCGTCGCGTACGCCGATCGCGGAGACGTCGGTTTCGTCAAGGAAGCGTTTTGCGACGTCCTGCTCGTCACGACGATTCCCGGCTCGCTCGAGCACTATCTCGAACGCGCGGTCGGCTTTGCGAACAACGACTTGGCGGGCACCCTCGGCGCCAACCTGATCGTCCATCCCGCTACGGCGCGTCGAAACGCGGGCGCGTTGGATCGAGCGATCGACGAGTTGCGCTACGGCTGCATCGGCGTCAACGTTTGGACCGGCGTCGGATATTTTCTCGCCGAAACGCCGTGGGGAGCGTATCCGGGCGGCCGGTTGGACGCGATCGGCAGCGGCATCGATGTCGTGCACAACGCGCACCTCTTTTCGCGCAGCTTGAAATCGGTCATTCGCGGCCCGTTCCGGCCGTTTCCGCGACCGGCGTGGTTCGTCACCAATCGCAACGCCCAACGCCTCGGCGCAGCGCTCTGCGCCTTCGAAGCGGCCCCGTCAGTCATTGGCGCCGCGCGGATCGCCGCGCTTGCGGTGCGCGGCTAACGATAGCGCGAGCGCGAGGCCAAGCGTTCCCAGCGCCGCATCGCCATCACGATGAGGCCGATGCCACCGACGATTAAGAGTGCGTCCATTGCAGTTCCTCCCTTTTCAGCGCTGGCGCCGCAGTTGTACGACAACCGCTTCGCCAATTTGCTCGCGCTCGAATCCCAGCGATCGGGCTCGCGCGACGTAGCGCTCCGCCAAGTCATCCAGTTGCCCGCGAGCGGGCTTGCTGCGGCCCCTGCCGCCTTTAGCCACGAAGGTGCCGCGACCGCGCTTGGTCTCCAATACGCCCTCACGCTGCAGTTCGGAGTACGCGCGATTGACGGTATTGGGATTGACACCAAGCATCGCGGCCACGTCGCGAACCGCCGGCAGTCGATCGCCGTTCCGCAGGGATCCCCGTGCCAGCGCGTGCAGCACCTGTTCGGCCAACTGCACGTAGACCGGCACCGGCGATCGATCGTCGAGAAGAAGTTCGTCGGTTCGCATTGTGTCCTGGTGTCTTAATACACTAATACACAATACCTGTCAAGAAAAAACCGGGGGCTCGTGCCTCCGGCGGTCCAAGCCTGCAAGGGCCCGACGTTTACCCGAAGCTCGGGTTGGGCAAACCCCCAGACGATGCGGAACTCGACGTATCGGCAAACGCCGGCATGGTCGTATTTTTTCGGGCCGGACATGCGGCCCGCTAGCCTTCCGGTTGCCCAAACCGTCGCTCTGGACGCGGCCTATCGCTCGGCCGGCCACGGTGGGACCGGCGGAGACTGGTACGACGCGTTTGATTTGGGCGACGGTCGGATCGGCGTTTCGGTCGGCGACGTTGCCGGACACGACCTCGATACCGCCGTCGCGATGGGCGAGGCGCGTCGGGCGATTCGCGTGGCGGCGGCGGCCATCAAATCACCGTCGGAATTATTGAACAAAACCAACAGCCTCTTGCCGCTCGAAGAAAGCGTCGCCATGGTTACGGCAATCGCCGGCTTCTACGACCTCGCTACGCGTACGTTCCAATATGCGTGCGCCGGTCATCCGCCGCCGATCATGCTTGCGGGCGGGCGCACCCACGTGCTGCCCGGCGGCGGCCTTCCGCTGGGCCTTTCCCTCGACATCGCATCACCCGATTGGATGGTAACCCTGCCCCCCGGTTCGTCGATGTAC
>DATKGB010000256.1:0-6232 GCA_035544315.1 Verrucomicrobiia bacterium | reverse complement strand
CGATCGAGCAATGCCTTGGCGATATCCAGCGCCCGCACGCCGGTTTCTTTTTTCAACCCCTGCGCCGACGCGACGAATTCGTGACGACAAATCTCGTCGTACGGCGTCTCGATGAAGTCGCGAACGCCGACGCGGATGTAGTTAGCGTTGAGGACGGCCAGCTGCGAGACGCGCTTGAGTCCGTCCGCACCGTTGGCGTAGAGGTACGACAGCGCGCGGACCGCGTGCGCGAAGTTCGACCAGAACGAGCGCATCGGCCCGATCGACTTGGGTCTATCGAAGTTCAGCGAGAAGGTTAGTCGATCGCTGGGCGCGGCCTTGGGATCGGCGTCGGGCTTGGGCACGGCGCGCACGACCGGCGTAGGCAGATAGTCGACCAAGTGCGCGGCCACGCCGATGGGGCCGTGGCCCGCGCCGCCGCCGCCGTGCGGAATCGTAAACGTCTTGTGCGTGTTGAGATGCATCAGGTCGAAACCCATGTCGCCCGGACGCACGTTGCCCATGATGGCGTTGCCGTTGGCTCCGTCGTAGTACATCAATCCGCCGGCGGCATGCACGGCCTTGGTGATCTCGTGCACGTGATCTTCGAACAAGCCCAACGTATTCGGGTTGGTCATCATGCAGACGGCCGTATCCGGACCGATCGCCTTCTCGAGCGTTTCGACGCTGACGCGCCCGCGCTCGTCGCTGGGCAGCGAGATCACTTTGAAGCCGCACATCGCGGCCGAAGCCGGATTGGTACCGTGGGCGGTGTCCGGGACGATGACCTTGTCGCGTAGCGGCTCGCCGCGCTCTTTGAAATATTTCTTGGCGATCAATAACGCAGCCAGTTCGGCGTGCGCGCCGGCTGCCGGGTTGAGCGAAAACGCAGCCATGCCGAACAGATCCGCCAAGCTGCGCTCTAACTCGTACATCACCTGCAGCGCGCCTTGGGCCATCGCGTCCGGTGCGAACGGATGCAGATCGCGAAAGCCCGGAAGGTTGGCCATCGCATCGTTCACGCGCGGGTTGTACTTCATCGTACACGAGCCCAACGGATAGAAACCCAGGTCGATCCCGAACGTGCGGTGCGACAATTTGGTGAAGTGGCGAACGATGTCGAGCTCGGTGTTATCGGGCAACGGGAGGTCGGGGCGTAACAGCTCCGCTGGCAAAAACGCAACGAGCGGCTTGCCCGACTCAACGTACGGCGTCGCGCGGCCTTCCTGACCGAGCTCGAACACCAACGGCGAATCAGACTGCGGCGGGGGCATGTGCGACCTCATTCAAAGCGGATGCGAGCGCGGCGATGTCGCCCGACGTCGTCAACTCCGTCGCGTTCATCAGAATCGAATCGGCGTATTCGGGATAGAAGCGCCCGAGATCGACGCCGCCCAAGATGCCGCGCTGCTGCAGTCGTTCCAGCACGGCGGCAGCGGGCTGATGCACGTTGGCCACGATTTCGTTGAAGAACGGCGCGCCGAAGCGCAGATCGATGCCGTCGATCGACGACACGGCGGTGGCCAGTTCGCGCGAGCGCTCGAGATTGAGCGCGGCGACGTCGCGCAGACCGGTTTTCCCAAGCAATGCCAAATAGATCGTCGCGATCAGCGCGCAGTGGGCCTGATTGGTGCAAATGTTCGAGGTCGCGCGTTCGCGGCGGATGTGCTGTTCGCGCGCTTGCAAGGTAAGCACGTAGGCGGTGCGATCGCGATTGTCCACGGTGCGCCCGACCAGGCGTCCGGGAATCCGACGCATATGTTCTTTGGTCGAGGCGATGAAACCGACGTACGGGCCGCCGTAGGCCATCGCCACACCGAACGATTGGCCTTCGCCCACCACGATCTGCGCCCACGACGCCGGCGTCGCCAAAGCGGCCAGCGCGATGGCTTCGGCGACCACGGCGATCGACACGGTTTCGTCGGCGACGGCTGCGGCGGCCAAGTTGGCCGGCAGCGTATCGACGACGCCGAAGAAGTTGGGCGACTGCAACGCGACGGCGGCGTATTCTTTGGTCGTCAGCATATCGCCCAGCCACGTGAAATCGGTTTGACCGTTCGCGGCGACCGGCAATTCGTCAATCGTTACACCCAGACCGTCGCAGTAGGTTTTGAGCACCGCGCGGTAGTTCGGATGAATTGCCCGCGATACCAGGATCTTCTTACGGCCGTTGGCGTTAATCGCCATGATCGCGCCTTCGGCTAAGGCGGTCGCTCCGTCGTAGACCGACGCGTTGGCGATATCCATCCCGGTGAGCATGCAGATGTAGGTCTGCCACTCGTAGATCGCTTGAAGGTACCCTTGTGAAACCTCGGCCTGATAGGGCGTGTAAGCGGTCAGAAATTCGCCGCGCATCGCTAACGTGCCGATTGCCGGCGGTACGTAGTGCCGGTACGAACCGGCACCCAAAAACGAAATCGCCTCGCTGGCAGTGTTCTTCTTGGCCAACGCCGACAGACGACGCTGGATCTGATATTCCGGCAGCGCCGGCACCACGCCGTCGAGCGGTGCCTTGATCGCGATTTCCGGTGGCACTTTGAGCAACTCGTCCAGCGATCCGACGCCGATCTTTTCGAGCATCAGCGCGATATCGTGGTCCGTATGTGGGGTGTACATCGTTAAGAAGAACTACTCTTTCGTGAGAACGTCGTAATCGTCGGCTTTTAAAAGGTTTGCAGCTTCGCCCGGATTGCCGACTTTGACTTTAAACAGCCAGCCCTCGCCGAACGCGTCGCGATTGACCATCGCCGGGTCGGCATCCAACGCACCGTTGATCTCGGTCACTGCGCCGCCGATCGGCGTGAAAAGGTCGGAAACCGCCTTGACCGATTCGATGACGCCGACGTTGCCGAACTGGGCGAGCGTCTTGCCGACGCGCGGGAGTTCGACGTAGACGATATCGCCCAGCGAATGCTGCGCGTAGTCCGTGACGCCGACCGTAGCGATGTCGCCGTCGAGCTTTACCCACTCGTGTTCTTTGCTATAGAGCAGATCTTGGGGTTGGGCCACGTTGATAGTCTCCTTCGTCTCTACGACGTTATTTCGAACGCTTGTAAAAAGGTAGTGCGGTGACGACTGCATCGTGCCGGTTGTCGCGAATCTGGACCCCAAGGGTCGTACCCAGGGTTGCAGCCTCCTTAGATACTAAGGCGGTCGCGATATTCTTGTTGTCGCACGCGGGCGCGGTCGATCCGCTGCGGACCTCGCCGACTTCGCGATCGCCCAGAAAGACTTTGTAGCCTTCGCGCGCGGGCGCGCGACCGGCCATCATCAGCCCAACGATCCGCGAATAGTCGTCGCGCTCGAGTTGACCGGCCAACGCTTCTTTCCCAACGAACGACGGCTTAGACATCTTGAGCGCCCACGTTTGCCGGGCTTGGACCGGCGTGATCTCCTCGGTAAGCTCGTGGCCGTAGAGCGGCATGCCCGCTTCTAGGCGCAACACGTCGCGCGCGCCCAAGCCGCACGGCTCCAAGCCGTCGCCGCGATGATCGGCAAGCAGCGCGTTCCAGATACCCGGCGCGTCGGGACCGTCGACGAAAAGTTCGAAGCCGTCTTCGCCGGTATATCCGGTGCGCGCGATGACCGCGTGCTTTCCATAGACGTTGCCTTCAGTGCAGAAATAATATTTGAGCGCGTCAAGGTCGACGTCGACGTGCGGCTGCATCATCGCCAGCGATTTTGGCCCTTGCATCGCGATCAACGCGTTATGGCCATGCAGACTGGTCAGTTTCACGCCAGAATCGCCGAGGTTGGCGTTGAGGTGCGCCCACATCTTGTCGGCGTTGGAAGCATTGACGACCAGCATCCAGCGTCCGTCGAGCTTGTAAAAGATCACATCGTCGTGAACGCCGCCGCTCGGGTTGCAGAACATGTTGTAACGGGCTTGCAGCGGCTTCATCGTTCCCACGGCGTTGATGGTCAGGCCGTCGGCCCACTCCGCCACGTTGTCGCCTTGGAGAATAAACTGTCCCATATGCGAGAGGTCGAACAAGCCCGCGCGCTTGCGCACCGCTTCGTGCTCTTTGAGGATGCCGGCGTACTGCACGGGCATCTCAAAGCCGCCGAACGGCACGAGCCTTCCACCCAACGCCACGTGTTCGTCGTGCAACGCGGTTCGCTTCATGCCGCTCATTTCTTGGGCTTCTCCGCGCCGTAAGTATTGAGGAAATTCAGGGTCGCATGGGCGACGAGTTTTTCGCCGCTGTGCACTTGGACCTCACCGTAGCAGATGCGGCGTCCGGCGCGCAGCACGGTGGCTTCGGCGACCAGATCGTGCGGTGGAAGCGCGGGAGCCAAGAAGTTGCACTGCAGAGAAACCGTGGTCGTGTCTTGATCTCGGCCGTAGATCGAGGCCAAGGCGATGTAGAAGACCGTATCGCACAAGCTGACGATCGCACCGCCGTGAACCGCGCCGGTGCCGTTGCTGATCTCGGGGCGAAACGGCATGCGCATCACCGCGCGACCGCGCTCGATGTGTTCGAGTTTGAGATCGAGCAGTTTGACGAAGAACGACTTCTCCTTTTCCCACTGATGCTTGGCCGCGTCGCGTTCGTTCACGATGGTTTGCCGGCTCCGGCAACGCGATCGAACGCTTCGCGGAAGTTCAACGTTCCGCCGTGCAGCCAATGCGCGCCGTCGACGGCCAGCGTCGCGCCGCTAATCCAGGTGGCATCCTCGGAACACAGGAAGAGCGCGGCACGCGAAACGTCGCCCGGTTCGCCGACCCGTCCCAACGGGATTTGACCGCGAATCATTTCCTCGACGTTTGCGATGCTCCACAAATTCTTGTCGGTGCCTTCGGTGTGGATCGGTCCCGGCGCGATCGCGTTGGCGCGAATGCCGTAGCGTCCCCATTCGGCCGCCAGCGTTCGCGTCATCGCCAGGACGCCGGCTTTGGCACAAGCCGAATGAACCGCGCCGGGTTCGCCGCTCCAGGCGTAGGCTGCGATGATGTTCAGGATCGCACCGCGATTGGCGCGCAGGGCTTCGAACGCAAAGTGCGTGCAGTTAAACGTTCCCAGCAACACGATGTCGACGACGGCTTTGAACCCGTTGGGCGAAAGCTGCTCGGAAGGCGCGACGAAGTTGCCGGCCGCATTGTTTACCAGCACGTCGATCCGCCCGGCGCGCCCGACGATTTCTTTAAAGACTGCTTCGACGCGGGCGACGTCGCGAACGTCGCACGATAGTCCGAACGCGGTGCCGCCTTGCGCTTCGACCGACGCGACGGTTTCGTCGAGTTTTTCCTGGCGGCGGCCAATCGCGCAGACCGTCGCCCCCTCGCGGGCAAACGAAAGCGCCATATCCCGCCCCAGGCCGCTGCCGCCGCCGGTGATCACCGCAACCTTACCCTCGTAGCGCATCAAAAAACGTCTCCCGGTTTGGCCAGTTCGCGCCGCAGGTAAAGCGGCAGCGAAAAGATTCGGCGATGGGTGACCGCATCGTAGAAATAGTTTTTGCCGCGCAGTTGCGCGCAATAGGCGTCGATTGCTGCCGGATCCAGCGCGCTCACGTCGACGCGGTCGCTGCAAGCGATGAACGCCCAGTCGTTATCGAATGCCGGCACGTGCGTGTAGAACGACATAACTTTCTTATAATATGCGCGAAGCGTTCGCGCCATTTTAGCGTGCAGCGACATGTTATGAAAACCGGCGGTGCTGGCTTGCAATACGTACACGCCACCATCGGCCAATCGCGCTTTGATGTCGGTAAAGACCGCGTCGCAGAACAGCGGATTGGAGGGTGAGCCTTCCAGCGGTTCGGTCAGGTCGGAGATGATGACGCCGTAGCGATCGCGGTCTTCCCGCAAGAACGCCAACGCGTCGCCGACGATCGTGCGCGCGCGCGGATCGTCGAACGCGCCGTCGGACCATTCGGGCAAGTAGCGTTTGGAAAGGGCGATGACCTCGCCATCGATGTCGACCATCGTGCAGCGCGCGACGCTCGGATCGCGAAGCACCTCGCGCAAGGTTGCGCCCTCGCCACCTCCTAGAATCAACACGTCTGAGCGATCGGTCGCCGCCGCCATCGCCGGGTGGACTAACGACTCGTGGTAGATCTTCTCGTCGTACTGAGAACTCTGCGTGTCGCCGTCCAGAACGAGCATCTTTCCGAAGACGGGCGTGCGAATGACGCCGATGCTCTGAAACGCCGAGCGTCCGGAGTAATACACTTCATCGACGGCATGGTGGTGCTGTTCGGTCGGCGAGAACTGCTCGACGTACCACTGCCACTGCTCGGTTTTGGGCAT
>DATKGB010000255.1:0-8271 GCA_035544315.1 Verrucomicrobiia bacterium | reverse complement strand
GGGGGACGTTGTGCTCGATCGTCTGCTGGTGATCCCGGCCCGCGGGACGTTGGGCATCGCGCGGACCGTCGACATCGTGTTGCGGTCGCGCGTCTTTGGCATCGTGCTGATGCCGGCGATCGCGCTGCGCGCGGCGGTGTGGTCCCGTTTGGCGGGTCTGGCGCAAAAGGCCGGAACGCTGTTGCTGGCCTTGGGCGAACGCGCCGGCGATGAGTTGGCCGCGCTGGCGGCAACCCGCATCGAGTGTGTCTTTGAATCGGCATTGTTGCGCGGTGCGCGGGGCGTGTTCACACAAGTGGCCGGTTATGCGTTACGGGCGCGTGTCCTCAAACATCGTCGCGGCGCTCCCGGCACGAACGCTTCGATTCGCGCGTTGGAACGTGACGACGGCACGCCCCTGCGGGAGCGTACCGTCGAGCGTTCGCGTCTGCGCTCTGCTTGCGACTTCTCACCTCGGCTTCATGCCGGCTTCATGCAAGGTTAACGTTCATGCTCTTATGCGTGCTGATTCCCGACTATCCGCTGGCCGTTGCACTGCAGCACGCCGAGCAAACTGCCGACGCCGGGGTGTTGGTTGCCGATCGCTGCGAACGCGGGCGCGTGATCGCGCTGGATAGCGTCGCATGGCAAGCCGGCGCGCGGGTCGGTCAAACCGTCGCGCAAGCCGGCGCGGCCGCGCACGGCGCGCGCGTGCTGGTGCACGACGTTGCCCGCGCGCTGGTGCTATGGGACGACGTTTTGGACGCATTGGACGGGCTCTCGCCGACGGTCGACGACGAGCGGGCCGGCCTTGCCTACGTCGATATGCGCGGCGTGACGGGCTCCTCCGAACAATGGTTCGCGCGCGCGCACCGATTGCTCGATGGCTTGGGTTTGCCGCTCCGCGTTGCGATGGGCGGCAACAAGTTCGTCGCGCGCGCGGCGGCGCTGGTTGCCGACGCGACGTGCTGCCAAGCCGGAAGCGAACGCGCGCTGCTCGACCCGCTGCCGATCGACGTGCTCGAGATCGATCCGCGAACGGTCGAGCGTTTGCGCTTATTGGGCGTTCGCACGCTTGGCGAATTGGCAGCCCTGCCGCACGGCCCGTTCGTGCGGCGTTTCGGCCCGACGGCCGCGACCTGGCACGATCGCGCGCGCGGTATCGACCCGACGCCCCTGCTGCCGCGCGGGCACGCGCTGGCGGTCGAAGCGGTGCTGTTCGGTGAAGGCAGTATGCAAGTCGAAGCCCAGATGATCTTTGCCCTGCGTATTTTGCTCGAACGGGTGGGTGAAGATCTCTTGCGGTTGGGTAAACGTACCGGCGTGCTGCGCGTGGAGTTCGAGTTGGACAACGGCGAGACCGCCGTTCGTGAAATCGCGTTGGCCCGACCTACATCCGAGCCGCGTGCGATGCTCGATATCGTGCGCGCCAATCTCGAAGGCGTCACGTTCGACGCGCCGGTCGTCGGCTTGCGCACGCGAGCGTTACGCTTGGAAGAAAATGGCGAAGCGTTGGCGCTATTTTCGGGCGGCGATCCCGATCCGCAGACCGTTGCGGTGACGCTGGCTCGACTCGAGGCCGTTTTGGGCGAACCTGCTCGCCGCGCGCGCGGCATTGCTGCCTACGCGTTAGAAGAACGCTTTGCGTACGATGCGTTCGCGATGCCGGCGGTCTCGGCGTTGGCGCCGTCATTCGAACCGTTGTCCGAACGTGCGGTGCCTCAGTTGCAGTTGCTGGCGGTTCGAGAAATTGCGGTGCGCGTGCTCTCGAGCGCGCCGGCCTTCGTGGGCACGCCGGCGCGAGCGGTGCTGGAGTGTGCCGGACCCTGGCGTATCGAGGAAAACTGGTTCGACCGACCGCTGGTTCGCGACGAATACGACGTGTTGCTCGAAGGCGGAGCGCTCTATCGCATCTATCGTCAAGGCGAGTGCTGGTTTGTCAGAGGCATCTATGATTGAGCGTACGCCGATTTCACCAACGGCTTCACCCTGCGAACGATTCCAGCGCACGGCCGCGTCCTGGTTGCGGAGCGGCGAGATGGCGCGTACCGGGCATCTGCTCTCGCCGCTGGAAGAACTGGCCGGTTACAACTATGGGTTCGTCTACCTGCTGCGGGTTGACGACGCAAGCGTCAAAATCGGTTTTTCGGAGCATCCGTGCCGGCGTATGCGCGATCTGCGTCCGACCTATGGCGATCGGTTGCGACTAATGGCCTGTTTTGTCGGCGAACCGCAAGAAGAACGCGATGCCCATAAACGCTTCGCGCACTTGCGCGTCGAAAACGAACGCTTTCTCTACAGTTCGGCGATCGAAACGTATTTTCGCGAGGCGCGCGAACGGGTGCGGGGGCGCTTGCGCGAGATGCATCTCTGCACGGTTGCCTGTCCGCAGGCCGTCGAGCGACTCGACCTGCGAATGTTATGCGCCTGGCTGAAGCGGTAGCGCTACTCTTTCCACCGGTTACCTCGACGCAATCGAGCGAAGTGATGATGTTCCAGGGGTGCCCGTATGCGGCTTCTGATTTTTTCAAAAAAGCCCGGAGGGCGTATTCCTTTGGTCGTTTTGAAAAAACAGAGGAGTAGGAGCGCCCATGGATGGGCGCGACGAGCGTCCGCGTACGGGCACCCCTGGAACATCATTACATAGCGATGCATCGGGGTATGCCGAGTTGCACTGCTGGTCGAACTTCACGTTTCTCCAAGGCGGATCGCATCCCGAAGAACTGATCGATCGCGCCGCGGAGTTGGGACTGGTAGCGATCGCGCTGGTCGATCGCGACGGCCTCTACGGTGCGGTCCGGTTTGCAACGTACGCTCGCAGCCGCGGCGTTGCGGCTATTATCGGCAGCGAACTGACATTTGAAGACGGCACGCATATCGTACTCTTGGTCGAAAATGGTGCGGGATATGCGAACCTCTGCGAACTGATTTCGACCGCGCAGTTGCGCGGCAGCAAAGGTGATGCTCGACTGCGCCTCGAGGATTTCGCCGGGCGTACCGACGGCTTAATCGCGCTGTGGAATCGTCCCGACCCGCCGGCGATCCGATCGCTGCGCGCGCATTTCGGCGATCGTCTGTACCTCGAACTGTCCCACCATTTAACCCAAGAAGACGCCGCCCGGTGCGATGAGTTAGCGGGGCTAGCGCGTAGCGAAGGCGTGGCCTGCGTGGCTACCAATACGGTGGCGTACGCGCGTGCCGAGCAATCCCAACTGGCCGACGTGCTGACCTGCATCAAACACAAAACCAACTTAACCCAGGCTCGCGCGCACATGCTGCTGCGACCCAATGCGGAGTATCATCTCAAAGCGCCGGCGGCGATGCGGCGACTCTTTGCGGCCTATCCGCAAGCCATCGACGCAACACTAGAGATCGCGGAACGCTGCACGTTTCGATTGGAGCGACTAACCGGCCAGTTTCCGCTCTTTCCGGTTCCGCAAGGCTTTACGCGTCAGTCGTATCTGCGCCATCTGGTCGCACGCGGCGCGGCCGATCGCTATGGCATGCCGTTGCGCTCCGAGGTCGAGCGACAGCTGGAATACGAGCTTGGGATCGTTGCGAAGTTGGATTTGGCCGGGTATTTCTTGATCGTTTGGGATATCGTGCGCGCGGCGGCGGAGTTGGGCGTACTCTGTCAAGGGCGCGGTTCGGCGGCCAACTCGGCAGTCTGTTACGCCTTGGGAATCACGGCCGTCGACCCGGTCGGCATGAATCTCTTGTTCGAACGTTTCATGTCCGAGGAGCGTCGCGAGATTCCCGACATCGATATCGACTTCGCGCATCAAGACCGCGAAAAAGTCATACAATATGTCTACGATCTGTACGGGCGAACCAACGCGGCGATGGCTGCCGAGGTGATCACGTATCGTACCCGTTCGGCGATTCGCGACGTCGGAAAAGCTCTGGGACTGACGTTGGTCCAAGTCGATGCGATCGTTCGCGAGTACGACGCCACCGAATCCTTGCCGCCGGCGCAAGGGGAGATTGGCCAGCGTTTGGACGTCCTGTGCCGGCAGATCGACGGCTTCCCGCGGCATATGGGCATCCACTCCGGCGGTATGGTCATCACGCGCGATCCCCTAGTGCGCGTCGCGCCGGTGGAGTGGGCCAGCATGCGCGATCGGACGATCGTGCAGTGGGATAAAGACGACCTGCAAGACCTCGGCCTGATCAAGATCGACTTGCTGGGGTTGGGCATGTTGTCGCTGCTGCGCGAAGCATTCTCGCTGCACGAACGCTGCTATGCCGCGCCGTTGGCGCTGCATACGATACCGCCCGACGACCCGCCGACCTATGCGATGATGCAGCGAGCCGATACGATCGGCGTCTTTCAGATCGAATCGCGCGCGCAGCAATCGATGCTGCCGCGCTTGAAACCGGCGTGCTTTTACGACATCGTCATGCAAGTCGCGATCATCCGCCCGGGACCGATTCAAGGACAGATGATCCATCCGTTCTTACGCCGTCGTGCGGGGATCGAAGCGGTGACCTACCCGCACCCAAAGTTAAAAGCCGCTTTAGAACGCACCTTGGGCGTGCCGCTCTTTCAAGAGCAAGGCATGCGGATGGCCATCGATGCGGCCGGGTTTACGCCCGGGCAAGCCGATCAGTTGCGGCGCGCGATGGGGCACAAGCGTTCGCACGAGCGCATGCGCGAGATTTATCCGCTGCTCGTCAACGGCATGGTGGCCAACGGCATCGACGCAGAGGCCGCCCACCACCTCTTCGGGATGCTCGAAGGCTTCGCCGATTACGGTTTTCCCGAATCGCACGCAGCCAGCTTCGCGCTGCTGGCCTACGCGTCGGCGTACGTCAAATGCCATCACCCGGCGATCTTTACCGCCGCGATCCTCAACGTACAACCGATGGGATTCTACTCCACCGAAGTGCTGGTCAACGACAGCAAACGGCACGACGTCGTCGTGAAACCGATCGAAATCAACGCGAGTGAATATTGGTCGCACGTCGACAACGCGGGCGCCCTACGGCTCGGGTTTCATCTCGTACGCGGCCTGGGAGAAGCGCAGAAGGAGCGGTTGGAAGCTGCATTGCGCGGCGGCGCCTTCGCCGACATCGTCGATTTCACACGGCGAACCCAACTCGAAAAAGAAGCGCTCGAAAACTTGGCGGTTGCCGGAGCCTTCAACCCGTGGTTTGCAACCCGTCGGCAAGCGATGTGGGGGCTGCGCGCGCTCGACGAACGCGAAGCGCGCGGCGAACTCGGGCGCTTGATGGACGTGGTCGAGCCTACGGCGACCTTCGCGCCGCTGCCCGCGAAAACGGAAACCGCGTTCGACCTGTGGTCGACCGGCGTCACTTCCAAAGGCCAAGCCATCGAACACTTTCGCCCCGCGCTCGACGCGCAACACGTGCTGACTGCAACCGCATTGCGCGATGCGCCGAATAACCGCATTTGCCGCGCGGGCGGCATGGTCATCACCCGCCAGCGGCCCGGCACCGCTAAAGGGTTCGTCTTTCTTACTCTTGAGGACGAAACCGGACTGGTCAACGTGATCGTGCGCCCCGACGTCTACGAACGGTATCGTCGTACGATTCGCTCTTGCGCCACCCTCGTGGTTGAAGGGCGCCTGCAAAAGGAAAGCGGCTGTGTCGATCTGCTCGCCCTGCGCGTTTGGGCCTTCGATGACCACGGCTTGGTCGAGGGCGTCCGCGCGCACAATTTTCACTAGCAGGTCTGCGTCAGCCCGGGCTTCTCGAAGGGGCTAAAGCGGACGCTGGTTATAGATGTCTTGCAACCACGGCGTAATGTACATTCTGGCCGGCAGCACCCAACCGGGTTATGGAAGCGGAACGGGCAGCACGATGTTGGCGTAACTGCGAATCGAAAGCAGATCGTGATCGCGCGGATAGCAGACCGGCCACGGGATAATGCCGTCTTCGTTGCCGCCGCCATTGAATTGTGTGGAATAGGCTGCGTAGTGACAGGACAGGTTGCCGTCGTACCATTGCTTCGTGGACGACAGGTAGGCCATGAAACCTTGAACGCGCTTCTGGTTGGACGGATCGTCGAAGTAACTGCGCCGGAACGTCGTCGGGTTGGGAGCGTTAGTCGCGACGCTGAGCGGATTGTTTTCGAAGTGTAGTCGCTGTGCTTCGCGGGCAAACTGCCGGTTTTGGGCCGCTAACTGGTCGCCAAACGACGCCTTGTGCGGTTGCGGAGGTAACTCCCCAACCGCGCTGCGTTGGATCTGCGCGAGTTCGTGCGGGGGCGGAGGTGCGGCCGTCGCTGGTGCGACGACCTGTTCCGGGTGAACGAGTCGGAGCGGTTTTGGCGGATGCGGCACCGGGCGGCTCTTCTCGGCGATCTTCACCGCGGTCGAGGATTGGATCAGCAGATCGTGGGGCGGCCGCATCATCGCCGGTGCCATGTACTGCAACAGGATGATCCACATCAATAGCGGGATCGCGACGGCGTGGGCGAGGAGAGAAAGGAGCAGCGCCCATGGCAGGACGCGACGGCTGTCGTCGCCGCGTTTGCGAGGAACCATTGCGGGCCAATACTACGGGACGACCCTGGGCAGCGCCTTGGCAGAGAGGCGCTCGGCGTTACCGGTCGTAGCCAATGCCGGCGCGTTGGAGAATGGCGCGGCCGCCCCCGCGCAGCACGAAATCGACAAAGGCTTTGGCGGCCGCCGGGTGCGGCGCCGTCGCCAGCGCGACGATCGCATAATCGACCGCGATGCCCTTGCGGGAACCGATGCCGTCGGGCAGGGCTGCCCAGCGCAGGCCCGCTCCACCCACCTCGGTCGAGTAGAAAAAGCCGCAGTCGGCCTCGCCGGTTTGGACGCGCGTCAGCAGTTCCTCCTCCGGAAACATCTGCGCGGGTCCGCCGGCTTGCAGGCCCAGAGCCGCCAGCGCGGTCAGCGTCTTTTCGCCCTTGGGGTCGAGTTGGGGGTCGGTTCGAGCCAATCGCAAGCCGGGCGTCGCTAGAATGCGCGTCAACGAGACCTTTCCGGCGGCGGCGGCATCGAGCCGCCCGGCAAAACGCGATGATGGCGCGTAGCCTACGACCAAGTCCGCATGCCCGAAGGTCCGCAGGCCCGGATACAGCGCGGCGTCGGCGCTTAGGAAGACATCCGGGTTCAGATCGCCGTCGCGCATCAGGTTGGCCAGCGCCTTGCTCCCTTTACCTTCGCCCTGGAACGTGATGCCGCTAGCTTGCTCGAAGGCAGATTTCAACGGCCCTTCCATCGTGGCCACCAGCGAGCCGGCGTAGGCGACCGAGACGAGCGTACCCGAGGCGGGTACGACTCCCAACAACATCAGCGCGGCCACGCCGACCAAGAGATTGCGCACCGTTCCGTCGTTCCAGATAAGGAGAAGGCATTCCTCAATAGCGAAAGGCTCCGGGGCGCCGCAAACCGATCGAGGAGCACTCGTGACCCAGCAGGATTCTCGCGAACAACAGCCGCCGTCGCATAACCCCGGATCGAATAAATCGAAAAATCAGTATGTCGGCAAGACGCTGCTCTGGTTGGGCGTGGCCGGCGTTTCGGCCGCGCTAGCGTACACGGTCGTTCGCGCGTTGGTGGCGCGCCGTCCCAAAGACGAAACCAGCGATCGCATCCAGCAATTGATCGACGAAGCCAATCACCTTCTAAAAACGCTTGACGATCAAAAGCACTAGCCGCGTCGCGCCAACTTTGCGCGTGGGTGCCGAGGTCGACGTGGCATTCACCGATTTGCTCGCGAACGGCCAAGCCGTCGGACGCTCCGGCGGCGTCGTTATTTTTTGCTTCGGACCATTGCCGCAAGAGCGCGCGCGCGTGCGCGTCACTTCGACCAAACCAAAGTACGTCGTGGCCGACATGATCAAACTGCTCGAAGGGTCGCCCTATCGAGTCGTGCCGTTTTGCCCGGTGTTTGGCGCCTGCGGCGGCTGTCAAGTACAACACCTGTCCTACCCCGCACAGTTGGCGTGGAAACGCGATGTGGTTCGCAGCGCGCTGGGTCGGATCGGCGGCTTCACCGGCATTGCCGTGCGCGAACCCATCGGGATGCGCAACCCGCGCAACTACCGCAACAAGATGTCGCTGGTCGTCGAACATACCTACCAGACGCCGACGATCGGTTTCTATCAACAGCGTTCGCACGACGTCGTTCCGATCGACGCGTGCCCGATCGTCGCGCCGCAGCTCAGCGATTACATCGGACGCTTGAACCTCACGCGTCTCAACGATACGATCCTGCCCGCGTTGGCCCAAGCCAGCCATATAGTCGCGCGAACCGCGCGCGCGACCGGGCAGAGCGTCGTCACGTTTACGACCGCGC
>DATKGB010000254.1:0-3230 GCA_035544315.1 Verrucomicrobiia bacterium | reverse complement strand
TCATAACCAAACGCAAAGGCACCAAAGTCGATCGCGGCGACACCTACGTCAAGCGCCACTATTTCGACGTGAAGTTATCCGACGGTCGCAACGCCACGATCTACTTCGAACGCCAAGCCAAACCCAACCAACCAAGATGGTGGCTCTACACCATCGACACGTTGGGTCATGGTCTACATGGTTTCGGGGGCGGTTACTCCTAACATGGCTAGGACGCGGGCTAGGATCGATTTGGCGGCGATGCAGAGCGCGAGCCGGCATCGACGGGTTGGCGCGTCGTCGACGAGGATCCGGCACTCGGTGTAAAATTGGTGAAAATCCGTCGCGACATCGCGCGCGTAGCGGGCCAGGCGGTGGGGCGCTTCGTGCTCGGCGACGCCCTGCACGACCCGCGGAAATTCGCTCAAACGCCGCGCCAGCGCGAGTTCCGCGGGGTGCGAAAGCGTTTGCAAACCGTCGCCGGTTTGCGCGGCATCGACATCATCCGCGGCGGCGTTGCGCAGGACGCCGGCGATGCGCGTGTGGCCGTATTGAACGTAATAAACCGGGTTTTCCAGGCTCTTCTCTTTGGCTAATGCCAGATCGAAGGTGAGCGGCGAATCGTTGGCGAGCATCACGAAGAAGAAGCGTGCCGCATCGATACCGACTTCGTCGAGGATCTCGTCGAGGGTCACGATGTCGCCCGCGCGTTTGGACATGCTGACCTGCTCGCTGCCGCGCAGCAGGGTGATCTGCTGGGCAATGACCACGTCGAGCTTGCCGGGATAGCCCAGCGCCGCCGCGACGCCTTTGATCCGCCCGATGTAGCCGTGATGGTCCGGGCCCAAAATGTCGATCGCACGATCCGCGCGCTGCAGTTTTTCGTAGTGGTAGGCCACGTCGGCGCAGACGTAGGTGGGGCGGCCGTCGGCGCGCACCAAGACGCGATCTTTATCGTCGCCGAACTCGGTCGCTTTGAAAAAAACCGCTCCGTCCTGCTCGTACGTCAAACCCAGTTCGGCCAACTGCGCGAGGCCGGCTTTAACGTGCCCGCCGTCGTACAGTTCTTGTTCGCTCTGCCACAGGTCGTAATCGACGCCGAAGCGTTTGGCGGTGACGCGCTGCTGCGCGACGAGCGCGTCGCGCCCGAACGCGCTGAAGTGCGGCAGCCACCCGGATTCCGCAGCGTCAACCCATTTGTCGCCGTCGACGTCGGCGATGCGTTCCGCTAACGGCAGCAAATAGCCGCCCGGATAGCCTTCTTCGGGAAACTGGAACGCGGAATCGAAGCGCTGTCGATAGCGCGCGTACAGCGAGCGTCCGAGCGTGTCCACCTGACCGCCGGCGTCGTTGATGATCCATTCGGTGAAAACGTCGTAACCGCAAAAGCGCAGCGCTTTGGCGATGACGTCGCCGATCGAGAGCGTGCGGCCTTGGACGACGACCAGCGGGCCGGTCGGGTTGGCGCTGCCGAACTCCAGCGAAATGCGAATGCCGTTGGACGGCATCGTGCCGAACGCATCGCGCTGCGCCAGGATACGCGCGACGAGCGCCTGCCAACATGCTGGGGCTATCCGCAGGTTGATAAATCCTGCCACCGGTTCGATCGAAGCGAACAGATTCGCTAATCGTGGTTCGCGCTCGCGCGCGTCGTCGATCAGCGTGGCGGCGACGTCCTGCGGTTTGGCGCGGGCGACCTTTGCTAGCGAGAATGCGACGTTGGTCGCAGCGTCGCCGAACGACGCGTTGCGCGGCGCCTCGAATGCGACGGCGCAACCGGCGGCTTGGGGATAGCGTTCGGCGATCGCGGCGCCGATGGCGACGGCGAATGCCGCCAGCGCGTCGTCGGGCAGCACCGCGTCAGTGGTGGTAGGGTTCATTGCGAGCGATCTTCGCCGCGCGATACAATTGTTCCAGCACGAGCATGCGCGCCCACTCGTGAAGCAGCGTCAGACGCGAGAGCGACCACGCGAACTCGGCGCGCTCGTGCAGCGCCGCGTCGGCGCCATACGTTCCGGCGACGACCAGCGTCAAGCGCGACACGCCCGACGCCGAGACGGTCTCCAGGCGCCGGCTCAACTCCTCGCTGGAGAGTTGCGTTCCGATGCGTTCGAGCAGCCACACGCGATCGTCGGGCCGCAAAAGTTTGACGACGCGTTGGGCTTCCTCGCGCATCGCTTGGGCGGGGTCGCGACCGTCGGCCGCGCGCACTTCGAGTTCTTCAAAGGGCAACATCGGTGCGAGGCGGCGGCGGAAATCGGCGCACGCCTGCGCGACGTACGCTTCGCGCAGCTTGCCGACGGCAATGAGCCGGGTAATCACCTAACGACGGTAGCATACTCGCCGCCGTCCGCGCTTTGGATCGCGCCGTGAATCTCTAAGATCGAAAGCGCCGCGGTGACAGCGGCTACGCCGGCGCCGGTCGCGGCGATGAGCGCGCCGAGGTCGGCATTCCCGCATCCCAGGCGTTCTAGGATCGCGCGCTGCAGCGGATCGTCAATGGCTGGCACGAGATTCAAGCGCGGGTCGCGAGCGCCGGCAGCATTCAGGCCGAGCGCTTCGAGCACGTCGGCGGCGTTCCGCGCCAAAATCGCGCCGTCGCGCAGCAGGGCGTGGCAGCCCGCGACGTGCGGGCGATCGACATCTCCCGGCACTGCCAGCACCGGAATGTGGCCAGCCGCCCAGCCGGCCGTGTTGAGTGCCCCCGAGCGTGCGGGCGCCTCGATGACCACGACGGCGTCGGACAGCCCGGCGACGATGCTATTGCGCGCGAGAAACTGCCAGGGATTGGCCCGCTCCTCGGGGGCAAACGGCGAAACGACGGCGCCGCCGCCGGTCAGCATGCGCTCGGCGAGCCCGACGTTGCGCGGCGGGAAGAAGCGGCGATGACCGCTGCCCAGCACGCCGATGGTCGGCGTCCCGGCGGCCAGTGCGCCTTGATGGGCGGCCGAGTCGATGCCCAGGGCCAAGCCCGAGAGCACGCAGCAGCCCGCCTGCCCAAGTTCGGTCGCGAACTGCGTGGCCAAGCGCCGCCCATAGAGCGTGGCCGCGCGGGTGCCCACGACGGCGACCGTCGGCTGCCGCAGCCCCTCAAGGCTGCCGCAGACCCACAGGCCGCCCCATGTGCCCACGATCGGGCGCGGCTCGCGCAGGGCCTCGAAAACGTCGCGCTCGACGAAGGCGGGGTCATCCACGCGGCTCCATCCCTCGTCCCGGGCCCGGCGCCAAGAGGCGCGAGCAGGGGGAATCGC
>DATKGB010000253.1:0-18194 GCA_035544315.1 Verrucomicrobiia bacterium | reverse complement strand
TTAGCAAAAACAATATGGCGAGAACAACCCCGTGGCCGTAGCCGCTCGATCGGCCGCAGGCTCGCACCTGGGCCATACCCCGCTCGACGAGAGCCCGGCTGCCTCACGCATGCGAGCCTTGATCACGATTACCGTGATGCTCGGCCTGATCATGGCGATCATCGACTCGACCATCGTCAACGTCGCGCTGCCGACCATCGGGGGCAATCTCGGCGCATCCATCACCGAATACTCTTGGGTCGCCACCGGCTACATTCTGGCCACCGTTGTCGTCATGCCGCTCAACGGGTGGTTGACGGCTCGCTTCGGGCGCAAGCGTTTCTACGCAGCGTCGCTGGCGCTGTTCACGATCGCGTCGCTGATGTGCGGCACCGCGCACTCGATTTCAGTTTTGGTCGTCTATCGCGTGATCCAAGGCATCGGCGGCGGCGCGCTCCAGCCGACCGCGCAAGCGATTTTATTCGAAACCTACCCGCCCGCCAAGCGCGGCGTCGCGATGGCGATCTTCGGCATGGGCGCGATGGTCGGCCCGGCGGTCGGGCCGGTGCTCGGCGGTTACTTGGTCGATAATGCCACATGGCCCGTAATCTTCTTCATCAACATTCCGATCGGTATCGTGGCATTCTTGATGACGATGGCGTACATTCCCAACCCGTCCTTCATCACTCGCTCTAAAGGCGCAATCGACTTCGTCGGTTTAGGCTTATTGACCGCAGGATTGGCGTCGCTCCAATACGTCCTCGAACAAGGCCAGCAGGACGACTGGTGGTCGTCGAGCACGATCGTGCTCTTGACCGTCGTGGCGACGGTTTCGCTGGCGGTCTTCTTGTGGAAGACGCTACGCGACAAACAACCGCTGGTCGATGTGCGCGTCTTCCGATTTCCGTCGTTTACGTTCGGCTCCATCCTCGGTACGATTATGGGCGTCGGGTTGTTTGGCTCGGCGTTCATCCTCCCATTGTTTTTTCAAAACATCATCGGTTTTACCGCAACCACAACCGGCTTGCTGCTCCTGCCCGGCGCGCTAGCGACGGCCCTTTCGATGCTGATAGCCGGGCAACTGATCGGCAAGATCGATCCGCGCATCATCATCGCGGCGGGTATGCTGCTGTTCGCTGCATCGAGCTGGGCGATGGGCGATTTAACGGCACAATCCGGATTTTGGGACGTGTTCTGGCCGCGAGCGTGGCAAGGCTTGTCATTCGGTCTGCTGTTCGTTCCGCTTTCAACCGTTACACTGGGCGCCGTTCCGATCTCCGAACTAGCCGGCGCGACCGGGGTCAACACGCTGTTGCGTCAATTGGGCGGCAGTTTCGGCATCGCCATCCTCACGACGCTGCTAGCACGCCAGACTGCGGTGGCATGGAACGTGCTGGCATCGGGCGTCACGCAATCGCACGGGTATGACATCGGAACCCTTACGGGTATGGTCGCCCAGCAATCCGCCGTGATCGGATTCAACTACCTGTTCCAGATCTGCGCGATCGTGTTTGTGGTGAGTGCGCCGCTGGTATTTTTCCTTAAAGCTGTCAAGCACGCGCCGGGTGCCGCGGCGATGGCCGAGTAGCGCCGTGCGATATCTTCTTGCTCGACGTTTTCAACCACACGCCGTTGGAGAGAAATCCGTTTCGACGAACGCGGCGATGGCGACCCGCTAGCGCTATAGCTGACGCGCCATCTCGACGTGCGCAATACCGGCTTCGACGAACTCGTCACCCACGACGGCAAACCCGGCCTTGTTGTAAAACGTCTGTGCGTGTGTCTGCGCGGCCAACACCGCGCGACGGAAGCCACGCTCGCGCGCTTCTCGCATCAGCGCTTCGAGGATCGCGCGGCCGACACCGCGGCCGCGCGCTTCCACGGCGACGGCCATCCGGCCGATGCGCGCGACGCCCGGTTCCACGAAGTACAAGCGTCCGGTTCCAACCGGGCGTTCGCCCTGGCACACGACCGCGTGGATTGCCGTCGGATCGGCGGTCGTGTCGTGTGCGTCGAGTTCTTCGTCAAGGGGCACACCCTGTTCGACCACAAACACCGCGACGCGCAGCGCGATCGCTCGCTCCAAGCGCGCGTCGGAAGAACCGAACAGCTCGACCTTCATCGGGCCATCAATTTTTGGGCCAGCGGATCGAGCGCACGTCCGCGCCAGCGTGACGCGTAGTTGAGCGCTAGGGCGCGGTTGCGCGTCCGCCGCAGCGGCGACTGGCTGGCGTAGATCTCAGCGTCGACCGTCGCGAATTGTTCGGCGAGTTCTTGGCGCAACCGCGCGATGGTTTCCCCGGCGGCGGGCGGATGCGAGTCGTTAAACCGCAGCAAGTTCGGCCAGATGCTTCTAAAGTACAGCGCGATGTCGATGTCGTCGAGTCGATCTCGAGCAAGGACTTCACCCGCTTGCCCCAAGTCCGAATACAGGCGCCCCTTTTCCGCGTGACGGCGAGGCGGCAAGACGTGACCGTAGTGCGCGTAGACGTACGGCAGGGCGACGCGTCTCCCGTTTACGCCGCGCAGTTGCTCGTGCACGGGGCCTTCCCAGAGCGCGTCGGGCGCGTAGCGAAAGAACGCCATCCGCCGCTCGATCGACAAATACCAATCGAACGACCCCCAGAAATGCCAGGTGTAGCCGTCGACGAAGCCGACATCGCGCGGCACCAAGTCCAGCCGCCGCGCGATCGTTCCCACCGACTCTCCATGCACTTCGTCGGCGTCAACGAACGCGATCCAGTCGCCGGCGTCGTGCCGTCGATGCTCGCGTAAGCAGACGTTACGCGCGGTCGCAAAATCGACGAACGGCGTCCGATCGACGTGCAACGCGCCGCGCCGCGCAAACGCGCTGGCCGCAAACAAAGCGGCGTGCGGCGAGGGATCGGGCGCGTTGTCGTTGACGATCAGCATCTGCACCGCGCCTTCGAGCGATGCGAGCAGCGCCCCCAGGAAGGGTTCGTCGTTCGCGCCGACGATTAGGTGCGCGGCGACGCGCGAGGTACCGGCCGGAATCATGCTGGGCCAGCGACGTCGCGCAGCACCGCCAGCGTCTCCTCGGCCGTGCGCTTCCATGAGAATTGATACGCCTGCACGGCGCCGCGTTCGCGCAAGAGCACGCGCAAAGGACCGTCACCGGCGACGCGCCGCAGCGCGGCCGTCCATGCCGCCAGCGACGCGGGTTCGTCGACGTAGAGCGCGGCGTCACCGCACACCTCGGGAAGCGAGCCCGCCCGCGAACTCACGACCGGAGCGCCGCACCGCATCGCCTCGAGCGGTGGAATTCCAAAACCTTCGTAGAGCGACGGTATCGCGTAGGCCAGCGCGCCACGATAGAGATCGCGCAGCAGGTCGAAACGCACGTCCCGCAGCTCGAGCGAGCCCGCGGGCGGGCGTTGTGATACGCACGCAAGGACGACGTCTCCATCGGGAAATGCGGCACGATGCGCGGCGGCGAGAAGGTCAAGGTTTTTGTGCGGGTCGGCGGCGCTCACGAGCAGGATGTAGGGCCGTTCGCGCAGCGCCTCGGGCAAGAGCGTGGGCGTGCCCGGTGTGAAGCGCGCGTCGGCGGCCAGCGGAACGACCGCGATGTGCGACGCCTCGACTTTGAGGTAGCGCTCGATCTCGCCGCGTGAGAACTGGGAATCGGTCAAGATGCGATCGGCGCCGGCGGATCGTACGAACGGCCCTTGCTCGCGCCGCCGCGCGCTCTTGCTGCGTTTAGGAAATGCGAACGGAACGCAGTCGTGGATGGTAGCGACGCGCTTTACCCCGCGGGTCGCGAAGAACGTGCCGTTCCACGGATGCCATGACACGTCGGCGTCCCGCGGAATCGAGCGCGCCAACGTAAAGCGCTCGCTGCCGATCTCCTGCGCGATCTCGGCCTTGAGGCGACGGGGAAACAGCTCTCGCACCAGCAATGTGAGGCGCACCTTATCGTCGGCTGCGAAGCGCGCGAGCATCGCGCGCACGTAGACACCGATACCGCGACGATCCGCGAGCAGATTGTGCGCGTCGGCTGCCAAATACATGGCTCGCGTCTTCTGGCCGCGAAACCAGGAGTCATGCTACACGTCGGGCTGGATGCATGGAACCTGCGCGGCGATCGGCGCGGTATCGGGCGCTACCTCTCGTCGATCTTGCGCGCGTGGTCGCTCGCCGCGACCGATCGCGTTGCAGTAACGCTGATCGTGCCGGAATGGCATACCTGGACCGTCGCCGCGGATTACCGGCGTGCCGCCCAAGCGATGCCAACCAGGGTCGTTTCTCGCCGGTGGCACCGGCACGCGAAGCTCGACGTGCTGTGGTTCCCGTTCAACGGGCCGAGTTGGCTCGACTTCGATCTGCCCTCGGTGGCTACCCTGCACGACGCGTCGACCTTCGTCTTGCCGGGGTTTGACGATCGCGCGCGACAGACGTTCGTCAACGCCAGCCTGCGCTGCGATGCGATCCTCACCGATTCGGCGTTTTCGCGCGAGGAGTTGATCCGCGAGCTCGCTCTGGATCCGCAACGCATCACCAGCATTCATCTTGGCGTTTGGCTGCCCGACGAAATTGCCGTACCGCTTCCTGCCGGCGATCGGTTCGTGCTGTTCGTCGGCGAAACCGAACAGCGCAAAGGACTGTCGACGCTGATCGAGGCGATGCGAATCGTCGGGCACCGCGAACCCGGTGTCGCGCTAGTGCTGGCGGGAAAGGTGCGCGGCGAGTTGCCGCCGTTCTTGGGCGTCGACGTGCACGTTCTGGGTCACGTCGACGACGCGACGCTCGAACGCCTGTATCGCAGCGCGAGCGTTTTAGCCTACCCCTCGACGTACGAGGGTTTCGGGTTGCCCGTGCTGGAGGCGATGGCGCGCGGCCTGCCGGTGGTTGCTTCGAACGCCGGCGGCATTCCCGAAGCGGGCGGCGATGCGGCGTCCTACGTGCGGCCGAGCGATCCCGCAGCATTGGCGCAGGCGCTGTTGCGCATCCTTCAGGACGATGCGGAGCGTGCGCGTTGCATCGAGCTGGGCTTGCGGCGCGTTTCGCACATGGGTTGGGGGCGCACGGCAGAGGAAACGTTAGCTATTATGGAGGCGGTTGCGCGCGGTTGAAAACGAACGCCAGCACGTCGACCGGCTGCCCGGCAACGGTCGCACCGTTGCGCAGGGTTCCATCGGGTTCGAAACCGATGTTGGTGAGGAGTGCGCGCGACGCAGCGTTTTGGGGAACGCAATAGGCTCGAATGAGCGTCAAGCCGATCCGATTGAAGGCTTCGTCGATGAGCGCGCGCGCCGCTTCGGTGGCAAGCCCGCGACCGCGCCGATCGGCGACGATACTGTAACCGATTTCGGCGGCGCGCGCGTCGCGATCGTGCATCCGCAGCGATACCCAGCCGATCGGCCCAGCCTCGCCGACGACAAACACCAGCCATTCGAACCGCCCGACCGCGCCGGCCATCAAGCGGCGCGGACGACTTTCGATCATCCGGCGCAGATGCGCGACGTCGACGCTGGGAAGATCTTGGTAGTCGCGCAAATGCGGCTGGCGCAACACATCCCAAAGCTCTTCGGCGTTCCCAACGGTGACCGGTACCAGACGCAAGCGTGCCGTTTGCAAGGTTCTCAACGCCGGCTCTTGCGCGAGCCGCCAGAGCGTGGGATGGAAGACGCGGAGGGATACTCATGGATTTTGCCGCCAATTATCGCGCGACCACGCCCGGCATGGTCGATTTTTCGGCGACGGTCACGTCGACGCCGCATTTCTTTTATGGCTCGAACACCCACGCGATGCACGAGGCTTTCGACGCGCAGACATCGTCGGGACCAGTCGAGATCGTCGACAACGTCTCGATCGCGCCACGCGTGCCCGTTAGTCCCGGCGACTCCATCGCCGTGCGCGGCGAGATGGTGCACGACCCCGGGCGTATGCCGGTGGTTCACTGGACGCATCACGATCCCCAGGGCACCCATCCCGATGGGTTCATTCGGTACCAGGGGCGCGTTTACGCGTAGCGCCGCGCAGGTCGATCAGTTCGGGAATGGTCACGAAGCGGTAGCCGCGACGCTTGAGCGTTTCGACGATCGTCTGCGTCGCGGCGACGTCGCTGCCGCGGTCGCAGATGTGGCGCGCGACGCCCGCGCGTCCGCAGATGATGCCGCGATTGCCGTCGTGCAGAACGATGATCGATCCGTCTCCGACGTACTTCAAAATTCTCGCAGCGATCACAGCACCCGGCGGATACTCCCAGTCGCGCGCCAGCGGCACCGACCACATTACCGGCGTGTAGCCCAGCCCCTGCGCCTCTTGCAGGACCAGCCAATCGCGCCCTCCGTAGGGCGGGCGCATGATGTGGGTGTGGATACCGGCCGCACGATAGATCGCCGCATCTGTAGCCAACAACGACTCGCGCACTTGCGCGCGCGACCGCACGATCAAGTGTTCGTGTTCCCACGTGTGGTTGCCCAGGGCGTTGCCTTCCCGCGCCTCGCGCTGGACCACGCCCGGAAAAGCGTCGACCGCTTCGCCGACCAGAAAGAACGTCGCATGAACGTGCTCGCGCTTGAGGACGTCGAGAATCGCGTTGGTGTATGGCGGGTTGGGGCCGTCGTCGTAGGTCAGCGCGACGACCTTGGCATCGACCGGTCCGCTGACCAGCGTCTTGCCGAAGAGTTGGTTTCCCGGGCTTTCGATCATTTCGTAGGCAAAAAATCCAACGACCGCCAGCACCGCAAGCGGGAGCAGCCAGCGGATTAGGCCGATACCGACCTTCCGCGCCATCACTTACCCGAACGTACTCGCGTCTGCGCCGCCGCGATTCTGGCGCGGAACTCATCCGAGCCGAACGACCGGAAGTCGTCGACGATCTCCTGGTAACGCGGATCGGCCGTCGCCGTTCCTTGCATCTTAAGAAGATCGCCGGCATTCTTGGGCGAGCCCTGGCTCAGGTCGATGTGATACTGGTGACCGGCGGTCGTCGCCCAATAGTGCGGGTCGGTAAAGGTAATCGTGCGGCTCTCGTGCCGACAATCTCCCGCGCCATACATCTCTTTACGATAGAGGTCGAGCGTATAATGCACGCTGGTATCGCCGGCCGGCGGCTCGCTGGTCAGGCTGCGCGCGCCGTCCTGGTCGAGCTTGCCGGCCAGGTACGACACGTCGAGAATTTCCCGCTGCGGCGAGGTGATCGTAATCAGTCGCCCGGTCGCTCCTTCGACGGCGTACGAATACGTCGATATGCCGTCGTTATCGCGCATCCGGTAGGTCTCGTTGAGGAGCGGCGGTTTATCGTAGCGAATCGTCAGAGCCATCCGAAGGTCGCTTGGACACTGCGTATAGACGATCTGCATGGTGCCGACTTCGCGGTTGAAATACGCAAAATAGACGAACCCGAGAGCGATGACTGAAAAGACGAACACCGCCCAGCCGATCGGGAACTGTCGCGGGCTCATCGTTGCAACGCCGCTTCACGATCGAGCACTTGATTGACCACCGCATCGGCCATCGCGTTCTGCTTGCGCGGCACGTGTTGAATATCCACGTACTCGAAGTGCCGCAAGAGCGCCTTCGCGCGCTGAAAGAACGGCTGCAACGCCGGGTGTTTCACGCGATAGATCCCCTTGATTTGCTTGACGACCAGTTCGGAATCCATTCGGACCGCAAGCCGCTTGATGCCGTGCTCGACCGCGGCTTCCAGCCCGGCGCATAGGCCGTTCCATTCCGCGACGTTGTTGGTTGCGATGCCTAAGAAGACGCCGATTTCGGCAATCGTGCTGCCGTCGGGCCGCAAGACGACCGACCCGCTAGCCGCCGGCCCCGGATTTCCACGCGATCCGCCATCGGCAAACATCGTCGCCTGCGGAGCAGCTTCGTCAAAGAGCCCTGTCATGTTCGCCTTCTTCGATAACCCCCAGCCGGTGTCATGGTGACGCCGGCCGCGTGCGAAGGCACCTCGGCCTCGCGCGGGTCGCTTCTTACATCGCCGAGACGGTTCGGACCGAAATGCTCTTTTGGTCGTGGGGACATCCTTCTAACTTCATGATGTTGGAGTTGCTTTCGCGCCTGTGCGCCCACAGCACGGAAATCCTGGGGAATGACCCCCAACTAGACGACGCGCTGATCCAAGCCGTAGTCGAAAATACGCCCGCGTCCGTTGCGATGCAAGTCCAGATCCATCCAGATACATCGAACGACTCGGAATGACTTGTGTCGATGCCGATTCCAGGTACGATTGATTCGGACATCGCTGGACTTTTAAACAATACATCACCCGCTACATCACCGGCGACGCACTTGGCAAGCACCCGAAGGACTTGCGGCCACGTGCATGCCCCGCTATAGGGCCTTCGGCCCGATGGCCCAAGCGAAAGCCCGCAAACGTCAACATTTACGGGCTTTCTAAATGGTCGGGCTGACAAGATTCGAACTTGCGACCTCTTGACCCCCAGTCAAGCGCGCTAACCAAGCTGCGCTACAGCCCGACGTGTGAGGGAGCATGTCGAGACCGACATACTCCCTGCACGCTTGTGGTTATTACGACCGCTCGCGCTTAGCGCTTGCGGCCTTTGGGTGCAGGCTTCTTGGCAGCTTTCTGCGGGGACGATTTTTTGGAAGCGGTTTTCTTGCCGCCGACGGCTTCCTTGAGCGATTTGCCCGCAACGAACGCCGGCACCTTACGGGCGGCGATCTTAATCTTTTCACCCGTCTTGGGGTTACGGCCCTCACGCGCTTTGCGCGCGCGCACCACGAAGCTGCCGAACGGCGTCAATGCAACGCGGTCGCCCTTCTGCAGCGCCCTTTTGATCTCGTCGAGGACCAGGTCCACGATCTCTCCCGCCTGGCGCTTAGACAGCTCGGCCTCGGCAGAAACGACATCAACTAGATCGGCTTTCGTCAAACTAAAAACTCCTTAGCGGCGCGGTAAGAAAGCATTTCGTGGGGCTGGCCGCCTGGTGGTTGGAGATACGCGGGCGACTCGCACCCTCCTCCCTCATTTGGGCCAAAAAACCCTTATTTTATGGGGATTTTTACGGCCGCATGGAGCGCGACGACGTAGGAATTCGAACCGAACCCGGCGACGGTCCCCGCACACGCCG
Organism: Verrucomicrobiia bacterium; assembly: GCA_035544315.1. GTDB lineage: Bacteria > Vulcanimicrobiota > Vulcanimicrobiia > Vulcanimicrobiales > Vulcanimicrobiaceae > JALYSX01. The sequence continues at coordinate 9,141 of DATKGB010000253.1, read as the reverse complement.
GCGCTACCACGCTCCGGCTGCGAAACGCCTCGCGCGCGGCGATATTGGTCAGGTGCACTTCGATCACCGGGATGGGAATCGCGGCGACCGCATCGGCGATCGCGTAGGAATAATGCGTGTACGCGCCGGGGTTGAGAAGCACGGCCCCGTAGGTCGCACGGGTGGCGTGCAGTTCGTCGATAATCGCGCCTTCGGAATTATGCTGCACGCAGCGCACCTCGATGTCGAGATCCTTCGCGCACGCCGCGATCGACGCGTCGACCTCCGCTAGCGTTTGCGTCCCGTAGATGGACGGTTCGCGTTCGCCCAAGAGATTGAGGTTGGGACCGTGGATGACCAGCACGCGCATGCGACGGTACGTTCTTGAAGGAAATGAAGGCGCCTTCGGAAACCGCGACGACCATGGCAGACCTCATCGTCAGCGCGTCGGCCCCGGACGCCGGCGTCGCATTCGTCTGCGCGATCACGACCGACCTCGTCACACAGGCGCGCAGCCGACACGATCTGGCACCGACGGCGACCGCTGCGCTCGGGCGCCTGATGACGGCCGCCGCGCTCTTGGGAACCGATCTGCAAGCGGCCGAGCGGACCAGTTTGCAAATTTTCGGTGACGGCCCCATCGGGGGTCTTTCGGCCGAAGCTTGGCGATTGGGTGACGGGATCAGGGTCCGCGGGCGCGTGCGCCGCCCGTTCACCGACCTGCCGCTTAACGAGCGCGGGAAATTTGACGTGGCCGGCGCCATCGGTGCGGGCGTGCTTCAGGTGACCCGGTCGTACGAAATCGGGCAGCCCTACGTCGGCGTCGTGCCCCTGCGCTCGGGCGAGATCGCCGAGGATGTCGCCGCGTACCTGGGCGAGTCCGAACAGATCCCTAACGTCGTTTCCCTGGGCGTGCTGGCCGATCCCAACGGCGTACGCGCGGCCGGCGGATTGATCGCACGCGTCCTGCCCGGCGCCGACGAATCGGTGGTCGCGCAGCTCGAAGAACGCGCCCTGTCGATGGCCTCGATCACGTCGATGATCCTTGAGGGCGCCGACGCGCGCGCGCTGATGAACGCGATCGCGGGCGATCTGCCGCTTCGCGCTCGCCAGGAACTTGCGGTTGCGTACGCCTGTTTGTGTACGCGCGAAAAAGTCGAAACGGTGCTCGTCGGCCTGGGCGCGGACGAACTGCGCGCCTTAGCCGCGCAACCCGAGGCCGAGATCGCGTGTGAATTTTGCAAGCGACGCTACGACTTCAACTCGGCGCAAATGCAAGCGCTGATCGAGCGTCTTACGGCGTCTTGAAGAGTCGCGCGAGTTCGGGCGGCATACGATACGATTCGAGGCGCTGCCAATAGGCGTCGCGCACCTTGATGCCGTCATTGTAATACCACCAGCCGCATTCGCAGCGAATCGGCCGCTCGCCCGGTTTGGGGAACGGATACTCGCGGTGGCAGCGCTTGCAGACGAACGGATGGGCGCCAAGTGTCGTTAGCGATGAGGTGTAGGTGACCGCCTGATCGGCCATGCTTATCTTTCGTTGGGAAGAATGCGAACGAATTTGCGCGATCCGACCGAAATGACCGCCGGCGCAGGGGCGCTCCACGGAGCTTTCGGATCTTTCACGACGATACCATCCACCTTTACCCCGCTCCCGGAGATAAGTCGCTCGGCCTCCCGGCGGCTTTGCGCGAAACCGGCCTTGACCAGCACCTCGGCCAGCCGCGTGCACTCGCCGACCCCGAGGCCGGGGATTGCGTCGGTAGGGATTTCTTTGCGCTGGATGGTCCGTTCGAAATACTCACGCGCCGCCCGTCCCGCGTCGCTCCCATGATAGAACGCGACGATATCTTCGGCTAGCCGCTTCTTCTCGTCCATCGGTTTGAGCTTGCCCTGGCCCAGGCCCACGGCCAGCGAGTCGGCATCGGCTTGGGAACGAAACGCCGCGTAGCGCGCGTAGATCGGCACCAACTCGTCGCCGATCGACATCAGCTTGCCGAATTGGATCTGGGGCGCCTCCATCACGCCGACGTAGTTCCCGACCGATTTGGACATCTTTTTGACGCCGTCTAAACCTACTAGCAGCGGCACCATCGCGCAGATCTGCGGCGGCTGTCCGTGCTCGCGCTGGTAGTGACGCGCGAGCAAGAAGTTGAAGAGCTGGTCGATTCCCCCCAGTTCGACGTCGGCTTCAATCGCAACGGAATCGTACGCTTGCGCGACGGGATAGAGAAACTCGTGCACCCCGATCGGCGAACCCGCGCGGTAGCGCGCGTGAAAGTCGTTGCGCTCGAGCATCTGCGCGACGGTGGTCTTGGAAAGGAGTTTGATCAGATCGCCGACGCCCAGCTTGCCCAGCCATTCGGAGTTATAGCGAATCGCGATCCGATCCAGATCGAGCACCTTGCCGGCTTGCTCGCGGTAGGTCTGCATATTGGCTTCGATCTCGTCGCGACTCAATTGCGGACGCGCGGCGTTCTTGCCGCTGGGGTCGCCGATGAGCGCGGTAAAATCGCCGATGATCAGAGTGACCTTATGACCCGCTTGCGCGAAGCGCTGCAGTTGCCGCAACACGACCATGAAACCCAAATGCAGATCGGGGCTGGTTGGATCGATGCCGAGCTTGACGTTGAGCGGGCGGCCGGCCTTCAGCCGTTCGGTAAACTCGGCGGCCGTTTCGACGTGTTCGAAACCGTCCAACAAGAAGGCGGCGTCGGAAACCTGCGGGTTGTCGGCCATAGTCACGGGCGCAGTTCGACGATCGTCACGCCGCCCTCTCCTTCTTGTGAATCCCCGAAGCGCACCGATTCGACCGACGGGTGCGCGCGCAGAAACTCCTGGAGGCCACGCCCGAGCATTCCGGTGCCTTTCCCATGAATCAGGCGCAGCGGCGAGTTGCCGGCCAGCACCGCTTCATCGATCCAGCGGTCGACGATCGGCTCGGCCTCGATATAGCGTTTGCCGCGCACGTCCAGCTCGGCCATGGTTCGCGCGGAGGCTTCCAGTCTGGCCGCACCGCCGTCGCCCGTCGCGCGTACTTGCCGCGTCGGCGAGCCAAGCCGCCGCAGGTTGGATTTAGAGACGACGGTCTTGAGCGAACCCATCGCGACGAGCACGGTATCGCCGTAGTCCTCGGCAACGACCCCTTCTTGCCCAAGCGATCCGATCATGACCCGATCCCCCTGCGCGATCGCTCCGGTATCGCCGCCCGCCAGAGCCGGCGCGACGATTCCAAGGTCCTTACGGATCGCCTCGACCGTGCGGTCCAGCAAGGCGCTCTGCGACGCGGTCACCTTGGGCCGCACCGCGTTTTCCGCCGCGCGCCGTTGGAGTTCGGCGACGAACTCGCGCAGGGCTTGGGCCATGCGGGCTTCCGCGCGCTCGGTAAAGCTGCGGCGTTCCCGTTCGAGCGCGTCGCGCGCAGCCGCGAGCTGAACCTCGCGCTCGGTCAGGCGACGATGTTCTGCGGCCGTACGATCGCGTTGCACCGCAAGTTCGGCGTTGCGCTGGGCGAGTTCGGCCAAGGCCGATTCGTATTCGCGCTCTTGGGAATCCAACAGCGTCTGCGCGCGCTCGATGATCGCGCCGTCGATACCCATCGCGTGGGCCAGCGGAAACGCCAGCGACTGCCCCGGCGCGCCGACGTCGAGCTCAAACGTCGGCGCAAACGTTTGCGGATCGAATCGCACGCTGGCGTTGACGACGCTGCCGCAGGCATGGGCGAACAGTTTGAGTTCGGTGGCGTGCGTCGTTACGATTGCACCGGCATGCACCGCCAGCAATCGCTCGAGAAATGCTACCGCTAAGGCCGCGCCGGCGTTGGGTTCGGTGCCGCCGCCGACCTCGTCAACCAGGACCAAGGTGCGCTCGTCGGCGCCATCCAAGATCTCGCGCATCCGTCGCAGATGGGCCGAAAATGTCGATGCGTTCTCGGCGATCGATTGCTCGTCGCCGATGTCGGCGATCACGCGCGTGAATCGGCCCACGCGCGTTCCCAGGGCCGCCGGAAGTTGCATACCGCAATAGGTCATCGCAACGAACAGGCCCACTAACTTGAGCGCGACGGTCTTCCCGCCCATGTTCGGGCCGCTGATGACCAGCAGTCGCGTTTGGTCATCGAGCGCCAGCGATTGCGGCACGGCGCGCGTACCCAGCAACGGGTGGCGCCCGCGCACGACGTTGATTTCGGGGCGATCGGAAAGTTCCGGAGCGTTCGCGTCCATCGCGCGCGCGATCGCGACCTTGGCGGCCAGAAGGTCGAGCCGCGCCAGCATCTCGACGTTGGCTTCGATTTGCGGAGCGCGCTGGCCAACCTCGCGCGAGAGGCTATCGAGGATGCGAGCGACTTCGCGTTCTTCTTCCAAACGCAGGGTCCGCAGCCGATTGTTGGATTCCAACGCCGCCAACGGCTCGACGAAAAACGTCTGGCCGCTCGAACTGGTGTCGTGGACGATGCCCGGGAACTCGCCGACAAACTCGCCTTTGATCGGCACCACAAAACGGCCCTCGCGAATCGTGACGACCGAATCCTGAATGGCACGGTGTCCCGAGCGAGCGATGCTACCCACGCGTTCGCGTGCGTCGGCCTGCGCTTGCGACATTCCGCGCCGAATACGGCCCAGCGCCGCCGACGCGCGGTCTTGTACGATGCCGCGTTCGTCGATCGCGTCGGTCAACGCGCGCACCAGATCGTTCAACGGCGAATACGGCGCGGTGACCGCGTCCAAAATCTCGCTGGGTCGCGCGCGCGTGCCCTTGTATGCCGCCGCGGCAGCCGCGGCCGTATCGGCGACCGCTCGTAATTCGGCTGCCGGCAGCGTTCGGCCGATCGCCGCGGATTCCGTGAGCGTCGACGTATCGTTCGCGCGATCGACGTGGAAATCGGCGCCGACGACCAACTCGCGCATCTCGCCAGTCTGCTCCTGCGCGCGGCGCACCGCACCGAAATCGGTAAGCGGCGTCAGCGAAGTCGCCAGGACGCGCCCGCGTTGGGTGTTCGTCGCTCCGATCACGCGATCGCGCACGGAGGCAAAGTCTAACGCTTCGAGCGTTTGCTCGTCTGCGAGGCTCACAGCCCGCTGCTACCCGAGTTTCTTCTTGATCAGCGCTTGAACCATCGGCGGATTGGCCTTACCCCCCGAGGTCTTCATCACTTGTCCGACCAGGAATCCGGCGACGTTGGTTTTGCCCGCTTTATAGTCGGCGACGACCGCGGGATTGGCGGCCAGCACGTCGTCGACGAATTTTTCGATCGCGCCCTCATCGCTGGTTTGCGCGAGACCTTCGGCTTGCACGATCGCTCGCGGCGAACCGGCGCCGGCCCACATCCGTCCGAGCAGATCTTTGGCGATCTTGGAGTTGATCGTCTTGCTCTCGAGCAGTCCGATCAACTCGGCGACTTCTTGAGGGGTCACTTTGGATTGGACCACCGCAACGTCGGTCTCGTTGGCCAACCGCGAAAGGTCGCCCAGCACGAAGTTGAGAGCTTGCTGCGGATTCTTGCTCAAACGAACGCATTCGTCGAAGTAATCGGCCAGGGCGCCGTCTTCGATCATCTGCGTGGTTTGTTTGACATTAAAGCCGTATTCGGCGCGATAGCGCTCGAAACGCCGCCACGGAATTTCCGGCATCTCGCCCCGAATACGGTCGACGAAGGCGCGTGCGACCTCGATCGGCACCAAATCCGGATCGGGAAAATAGCGGTAGTCGTGGGCTTGCTCTTTGCTGCGCATAGAAATCGAAGTGCCGTTGACCTCGTCCCAACCGCGGGTCTCCTGAACGACGCGACCGCCGGACTCCACCACCCCGATCTGACGTGCGATCTCGTGCTCGATGGCGCGCTCGACGGAGCGGAACGAGTTCATGTTCTTGATCTCGGCCTTGGTGCCCAACTCGGTCGCGCCGATCGGGCGGATCGAGACGTTAGCATCGCAGCGCAGCGAGCCTTCCTCCATCTTGACGTCGCTGACGCCGAGCAAGATGAACGTGCGCTTGAGGGCGTCGAGATAGCCCACGGCTTCTTGCGCGCTGCGAATGTCGGGCTCCGACACGCACTCCATGAGCGGCACGCCCGCGCGGTTAAAGTCGATGAGCGAATGCGAGCTGCCCGCGATCCGGCCATCGCCCGAACCCGCGTGGGTCGACTTACCGGTATCTTCTTCGAGATGAATGCGAGTGAGACGGCAGACTTTCATCGTGCCGTCCTCGAGCCAATATTTCACCTCGCCGCCCTGTGTGAGCGGCATGTCGAACTGCGAGATCTGATAATCCTTGGGCATGTCCGGGTAGAAATAGTTCTTCCGATCGAACTTCGAAAACGCCGGAATGTCCGCATCGAACGCCAGCCCCGCGCGAACCATATGCTCGATCGCCTTTCGATTCGCGACCGGAAGCGCTCCGGGCAAAGCCAAACAGACCGGGCACACCTTGGTATTGGGCTCGCCGCCAAACTCGTTGGGGCAAGCACAGAACATCTTGCTGGCCGTCTTGAGTTCGACGTGACACTCGATACCGATGACCGCTTCGTACTTGTCCGACGCGTTCACGATACGACCGCTTCGTCTAAGCGCGGGGCGTGCGTTTGCGCGTGGTTGGTGGCCTGCTCGTACGCATGCGCGGCTCCCAACAGCAGACGTTCGCTCAACAGCGGCGCGCACAACTGCAAGCCCATCGGCATCGGCTTGCCGGCACCGGCATCGACCCATCCGCACGGGACCGAGAGCGCCGGCAACCCCGCCAGCGACATCGGAATCGTGTAGTAATCCATCATATACATACTGTACGGATCGCTTTTGGAGTTAAACGGAAATGCGGGCGAGCTTGCCGCCGGACACGCGATCAGATCGCATCGCCCGAATGCCCGCTTGAAGTCGTCGGAGATCAGCGTGCGCGCTTTCTGCGCGCGGACGTAGTAGGCGTCATAATAGCCGCTCGAAAGCGCGTACGTTCCGATCAGGATGCGGCGCTTGACTTCGGGGCCGAAGCCGGCAGCGCGCGTCGCCTCGTACATCGCCGTCACGTCGTCTCCATCGACCCGCAATCCGTAGCGCACGCCATCGAAGCGGGCGAGATTGGACGAACACTCCGCCGGTGCGATCAGGTAATAGGTTGCCAAGCCGTAATCGGCGGTGGGCAGCGTCACGTCGACCAGCTCGGCCCCCAGCGCCTGCAAGTCGCGATAGGCCCTGGTATAGAGCGCGTGAGCCGCGCCGTCGAGTTTTTCGGTGTCGAACTCGCGCACGATGCCGATCTTGAGGCCGCGCAAATCGTCGAGCAATCCGTCGGCCGTGGTTTCCATCGGCACGTCGAGCGAGGTCGAATCCATCGGATCGTGACCGCCCATTGCGTCGTAGGTCAGCGCGGCGTCTTGCACCGTGCGTGAGAACGGGCCTATTTGATCTAGGCTGGATGCAAACGCGATCAGCCCGTAGCGCGAGACCCGACCGTAGGTCGGCTTAAAGCCGACGACATTGCAGAACGCGGCGGGTTCGCGAATCGAACCGCCGGTATCGCTGCCAACGCCGACCGTCGCTTCGTGCGCCGCGACGGCCGCCGCCGAACCGCCGCTCGATCCGCCCGGAACGCGCGCCAAATCGTAGGGATTGCGCGTCACGCCCAGCGCGCTGTTCTCACACGACGACCCCATCGCGAACTCGTCGAGATTGGCCTTGCCCATCGGGATCGCGCCCGCATCGATCAATCGCGCGACGGCGGTCGCGGTATAAGGAGCGACCCATTGTTCGAGAATCTTGCTTCCACAGGTCGTGCGCGTCCCGGTCAGGCACATGTTGTCTTTGACCGCCAGCGGAACGCCGGCCAGCGGCAAACGCTCGCCGGCGGCGACGCGCGCGTCGACCCGATCGGCGAACTCGCGCGCGCGATCGTGCAATACGGTCAAATAGGCGCCGACGCGGCCGTCGACGGAATCGATGCGCTCGAGCGTGGCGTCCGTCACTTCGCGGGCCGACACCGTACCCGCGTTCACCTCGCGCGCGATCTGCGCGGCGGTCGATTGTGCGGCCATCACTCGGCCTCCGCGATGATGCGGGGAACGCGGAAGAATCCACCTTGACGACGCGGCGCCTGCGCTAACACGGTCTCGCGATCCAGACATGCGCCGACCGCGTCGTCTCGCTCGACGTTGCGCGACTCGATAACCTGCGCGGTCGCGGCGACGCTCGAGACGTCCAGGGCGCTTAGCGCGTTCGCGTGGTCGAGCAGGTCGCCCAATTGGGAGCCGAAACGTTGCACTTCTTCGTCGGTGAGTTGGATGCGCGCGAGTTTGGCGACGTAGCGGACGTCAATCTTCTCGGATGACAAAATCAGGGTACTCCGGTCGTTTGTCGATAGGTTCGGCTCTGTCGGGCCATACCGGCTCGGGCACGTCGCGGAAGGCCTCCTCGTTGGAGAGCCGGAGCGCTGCGTCCGCACGGTAGAGCGTGACCAGCGTCTCGATATGTCCGGTCTGCGGAAACATGTCAAACGGCTGCGCGACTCCGAGCACATAGCCATTGGCCGCCAAGACCTTCAAATCCCGGGCCAGCGTGGCCGGATCGCACGACAGATACCACACGTTGGGAATGCCCGAATCGGCGATCGCCCGCAATGCGGCTTCCTCGCAGCCTTTGCGCGGCGGATCGAGGAAGACGATCTGCGCGGCCCGTAGCGCCTGGCGAACGTCGGGCTGGAGAACGGCGTCTTCGACGCGGCCGGCGCGAAACTCCACGCGCGATTCCAAGCCGTTGAGCTCGGCATTGGCCTGCGCCTCGACCACCGCTTGCGCGCTCTCCTCGATGCCCATCACCGAGCAGCCGGCGTTGGCAAAGAACAACGTGAAAGTGCCGGCCCCGCAATACAGATCGACGATCCGGCGCGCCTTGAGCAATCCCGGGCGCATGAATGCAAAGATACGTTCGACGATCTCGACGTTGACTTGGAAGAACGATCCGGGCGAAACGCGGTAGCGAACCCCGCCGAGAAACTCCTCGATGTCTGGCTCGCCGGCGACGACTTTCTGCGAGCGCCCTATAATCGCGTTGGCACTATTGAGATCGAACGAGTTTACGATGCCGACGGTGCCGGGCAAGTGGGCCGAAAGTGCCGGGGCCGCGCGTTCCACCGCTTCGGACTGCTGCGCGGTCGTAAACGTGACGACGCCCC
>DATKGB010000252.1:0-16729 GCA_035544315.1 Verrucomicrobiia bacterium | reverse complement strand
GTATCCGGCGCCTTGGCCGGCGCGGATGGCACACGTCCACGTTCCCGCCATAAAGCGCAGCTTTGTCATCACCGACTCGGCCTGCTGCGAGTCGACGGGGCCTGCACCAGCGCAACCGCAGGCGAACGAGGCGGCAAGCACGGCCGCGAGCATCGTTACGACGCGCTTGAGGCCGATCATGCGCCCACCGTTTCTTTCATGACGCGGTTTTCGAATTGTCCGGGAAAGCGGAGCAAGACCGATTTGAGGAACGGTTCGATCGAATCGCCTAGCGCGCAGAGATTTAACCCGGTGATCGTCGAGCTCACGCGTTTCATCATCTCCAGGTCGGACATCAGCCCGCGGTCGTGCACGAAGCGTTCCAGTACGATCTCCAGCCAATGTCCGCCTTCGCGGCAGGGCGTGCACTGACCGCACGATTCGTGCGCGAAGAAACGCACCAAGTTGTGGGCGGCTTTGACGAAGTCGGTCGTGTCGTCGAACACCACGAACGCTCCCGAACCCAGCATCGAGCCGGCCTTGGTCATGCTTTCGTAATCGTATGGAAAATCCAAATGCTCTTCGAAGATGCACGCCGACGAACCGCCGCCGGGTTGAACCGCCATGAACGTGCGCCCGGGACGCAAGCCGCCGCCGATTTCGATCAATTCGCGCGCGGTCGTACCCAGCGCAACTTCGTAGTTGCCGGGCTTTTGCACGTGTCCGGAAATCGAGACGATCTTGTAGCCTTTGCTGCGCTCGGTACCGACCGATGCGAACCACTCCGCGCCTTTTTCCAGAATCGGCACGAGGTAGGCCAGCGTCTCGACGTTGTTGACGACCGTCGGCATCCCGTACAAGCCGGCGACGGCCGGGAATGGCGGTTTGAGACGCGGTTCGCCGCGCTTGCCTTCGAGCGAGTTGAGCAGTCCGGTCTCCTCGCCGCAAATGTATGCCCCGGCGCCGCGATGCACGGTCACTTCGAGATCGTACCCGCTGCCAAAGAGGTTCTTGCCGACGTATCCGGCTTTGCGCGCGGCCTCCAGCGCTTCCATAAAGATCGCGTAGCCGCGCTTGAATTCACCGCGGATATAGATGTAGGCGTGATGCGCGCCGATGCCGTAGCTTCCCAGCAGAATGCCTTCGAGCACCAGATGCGGCGTCTCTTCGAGCAGCATGTGATCTTTGAACGTGCCCGGTTCGGCTTCGTCGCAGTTGCAGACCAGGTAGCGCGGTTTATCGTTGCCCGGAAGAAACGACCACTTCTTCCCGGTCGGGAAGCCGGCGCCGCCGCGCCCGCGTAAGCCCGACGTATCGCACAAAGCCAGGACGTCGGCCGGCTTGAGTTCGCGCACGGCGCGTTCCCACTGCTTGTAGCCGCCGCGCTGACGATAGACGTCCAGATCGCGCAGGTTTGCTTCGCCGATCCCGGCGGTCAAGACTTTGGTCACCGCACCCGCCATCAGCGCGCTTCCTCGTTCGCCAGTTCGCGCATCGCGCCCGGAGGTTCGATGACGACGCGCTCGCGCGTGCGTCCGCGGAATTCCGCATCGCGCAAGACGATCCGATCCAACATGATGACGCCGCTCTTATCGCCCAGGCCGCCGGCGTTATTGGGGCTCTCGACCTCGAGCGCGCCCTTGGTCTTGTGGCCGGTCGACACTTCTCCGTCCTGACCCACGCGCCACGTCTTGCCCGGCGTTTGGGTTTGGGCCATCGGCGCCACCGGATACGTCCCGCCGCGCATCGCCGCAATCATATCGTCGATCGCCGCCGGCGTTAGGTCGTACGCGAATTCCAAATTGACCTGCATGCACGTCGGCCGATCGCACGCCGCTAAACATTCGACCTCTTCATAGGAAAACAGTCCGTCGTCGGTGGTTTGAAGGGGACCGACGCCCAGCCGCTCGCGGAAATGCGCCATGATCTCGTCCGCACCGTTGATCGAACACGACAACCCGCGACACACTTGGAGCACGTATTTGCCGACCGGCCGCCGAAAGAATAGCGTATAAAACGAAACCGTCGACTCCACGACCGCCGGGGTCACATCCAACATCGAAGCCCCGGCTCGCATCGCTTCGGGGCTCACGAACCCCTCGTGCTCTTGAAACAAATGCATGATCGGCAACAACGCCGACCGAGGGTCTTCGTACTGCGCGATAATCGCTTCACATTGCGGGCGCAACCGCTCGAGCAGCGCGACAAACGGCATCAGCGGTCCACCTCACCGAATACCGGATCCAACGACCCAATCATCACGACCAAATCGGCAATCAGGTTTCCGGGCGCGATCCCTTTGAGCGCTTGCAAGTTGTAGAGCGACGGCGGCCGCGTGCGAATGCGATACGGACGGTTTCCGCCGTCGCTCACCACGTAGTAGCCGAGCTCTCCGCGCGGGCCCTCGACGGCTTGGTAGACGTCGCCCGGCGGAACGCGGAAGCCTTCGCTGACGATCTTGAAGTGATGGATCAACGCTTCCATCGAGAGCGCGATGGTCTCTTTGGGCGGCGCGGCAACCTTAGTATCGTCGATCATGATCGGACCCGGCTCGTCGAGTTGCTTGCGAACCTGCACGATGATGCGCATCGATTGATCCATCTCGTCCAAGCGCACGAGAAAACGCGCGTAGGCGTCGCCTTCCGTGCGGGTGGGGATATCGAATTCGTATTGCTCGTAGCCGCAGTACGGATAGGCCTTGCGCACGTCGTAGGCGATGCCGCTGGCGCGCAGCGGCGGCCCCGTGACGCTCCACTGCATCGCCTCTTGGGAATCGAGAATTCCGACGTCGACGGTGCGATCTTGAAAGATCGGATTGGCTTGCAGCAGTCCGCGTAGCTCTTTCATGCGCTTGGGAAACTTCTCGATGAGCGCGTCGAGCTTGACTAAGAAGCCGTCGGGCAGATCGCCGTTGAGCCCGCCGACGCGCATATAGTTGGGATGCATGCGCGCGCCGCCGCTGGCCTCCTGCAGATCCAAAATGTTCTCTCGCAGGTCGAAGGCGTAGAAGAACGCCGACATCGCGCCCAGGTCGATGCCGTGCGTGCCCAGCCAGACGCAATGCGAAGCGATGCGCGTCAATTCGACGGTCAATACGCGGATGCGCGACGCGCGCTCGGGAATGCGATCGGTGATACCCAGCAGCTTTTCGACGGCCAGCACGTAGCACAGCGCATTGCTCGAGGGCGCCAGGTAGTCCATCCGTTCGATGACGGTTTGGGCCTGCGACCAAAAGAGATTCTCGGCCGTCTTTTCGATGCCGGTATGCAAGTAGCCGATTTCGGGCTCGGCTTTGAGGACCGACTCGCCTTCGATTTCGAGCATGATCTGCAAGACGCCGTGCGTGGACGGGTGCTGGGGACCCATCGACAATACCATCGCGTTGCCTTCGCGCGACACGATCTCCGGTGTCAGCGGGGTTGCCGACATGCTCATGACCGATCCGGCCCGTCCTGCGAACGCGCGCGTTTGATCTGTTCTTGGAGCGCCTCGAGCGTGCGTCCGGTGGGCGGCGTCCCGGCTTGAACGTTGGATTTCAGTGCGAACGGCGGGCGCGGCGATTTCTCGAGCGCCGGCCCGCGCAACGGATAATCTTTACGCAACGGATAGCCTTCCCAACCATTGGGCATTTGAATGCGCCGCAGATCCGGATGACCGTCAAACGTGATGCCGAATAGATCGTAGATTTCGCGTTCGGCCCAATCGGCCGACGTCCACAGATCGCTAACCGTAGGCAGGTGGGTGCCCGACTCGTCGACGCCGCACAGCAGACGCAGGCGCTGCGGCGTGCCGACCGCCGCGACGCTAGTAGCGTCGAGCCCGAGCTTGAGCAGATGGTAGACCACTTCGAAACGGGGCGCGCGTTGCGGATAGTCGACCGCTCCAACATCGAGCAGCATGGTATAGCCGTCGGCCTTACATGCCAGCAATCGTTCGCGCAACGCGGCCGGCTCGATGCGTTCGATCAGCGCGTCGTCGATCGGCGGGCGCAGGCTCGGAGGATCGGTGGCCAAGCCCCCCAAGGGTGGCGTCTGGGTACTCGGCACTATGCGCGCGCCAAAATTCCGCCGCGTCCGCCCTCGCGAATCTGCTGCTGGATCAAATTGACTGCATAGAGTAACCCGTCGGGAGTCGGCGGACAGCCCGGCACGTAGACGTCGACCGGAATGACCGTATCGACGCCTTGAACGATCGCATAGTTATCGAAAATACCGCCGCTGCTCGCGCAAGCGCCCATCGAAATCACCCACTTGGGGTCGGCCATCTGGTCGTACAGGCGCTTGACGACCGGCGCCATCTTCTGCGCCACGCGACCCGACACGATCATCAGGTCGGCTTGTCGCGGCGACGAACGGAATACTTCAGAACCCAAGCGCGCGATGTCGTACTCCGAGGAAGTGACCGTCATCATCTCGATAGCGCAGCAGGCCAGACCCATCGTCAGCGGCCAAACCGCATTGCTCTGGGCCCAGCGGGCCACGTCGTCGAGTTGGGCCAACAGGAAGTGCCCCGGGCTTATCTCCACGCGAAACCGCCCTTTTTCCATACGTAGGCGTAACCGATCGCGAGCACGATGACGAACGCCACCATCTCCAACAGACCGAAGACGCGCAACGCGTGTATTTGCACCGCCCACGGATAGAACGAGGCCGCTTCGACGTCAAAAATCACGAACAACATCGCGGTCAGATAGAAGCGGACGGGGAAACGCCCGGACACCGCCGAGGTCGGCTCGACACCGCACTCGTACGCTTCTTCTTTTTGCGGGTTGGGTTTGGAACGCCCCAGCAGTCCGGGCAGCACGCTAAAAAGCAATGCCGCCGCAAATGCGACGATCAGATAGATCCCCACCGGCATGTACGGATTCATGGCGTCGGTGAGGTTTTCACACCTCATCCAAATTACCTGGGCGCAGGTCGGACGCAGGGCTCGCCTGCCCTCACAACCGCTGCGACCCAGGCGTTATCGGTAACGTGATGGTACTATAGGCGATCATGCGAATACGCTTGGGCATCCTCGGATTAGTGTTGCTTCTTGGCCTGGGGGCCGACGGCGGCGGCTGCAGCAACGGCGTGGTCGGCGTCCAGGACTACGGGTCGGTCACCGGTCGCGTGATCGATGGTACGACCAACCAGCCGATTGCCAACGCCTTGGTCTCGGTCGGCTCCCTCTATACGGCGTACGCCGACGCGCAAGGCGCCTTCACGCTGGCGACCATTCCGGCCGGCCCGCAAAACGTCACCGCTCGCGCGCCCGGCTACATTACCAACTTCGTCAAGGCCAGGATCAAGAAAGGCACGACCGCCTCGGTCGGCTACCTCACCCTCATGCCCGTCGTCGTCGGCGCCGGCCCCCCACCGACCCCGATCCCGACCCCAACCCCAACCCCGACGCCTTAGCTCAGGCGAATTTGGGCGAGGTCGAGATCGTATTCGATGTTGCGGTAGACGTCGTCGGGGATTTCGCCGGCGCCGCGCAGGCTGGTGATTCGCTCGCGCTCGGCTTGCAGGGCGGCGCCTTGCAGTTCGTGATCGATTGCGTTTTGCGGCGTTTGATTCTCTGCGTCGGCCCGAAGGTGGCCGGTCAAATGTTCGATGCGACGTTCGTACTCCGCGATCAATCGGCCCGCGACTTCCCACTGCGCGGTCGAGGTAAACGAGGATTCCAAACCATGCAAACGCTCTAGACCGGCTTCGAGCGCGCGAATTCGAACTTTGGTTTCCTGACGTTCGCGACCGCTGGTTTCGCTGATGCCCAGCCACGCGATGAGCGGACCCAACGTGCATCCTTGCACGACCAGCGTTGCAAAGATCACGCCGAAGGCGATGAAGACGATCTCGTTGCGCGCCAGGATCGGCATATTACGGTTGTCGACGAACGGGATCGCTAGGGCTGCGGCGAGCGAGACGATTCCGCGCATGCCGGCCCATGAGACCAGCGCGACGGTGCGCCAGGTCGGGGCGGGATCGCGATCGCGGACGCGTTTGCTGAGCACGCGCGGAAGATACGTTCCAGGAAAGACCCAGGCGACGCGAACGACGATCACGCTGACGCTGACGACGGCCGCATCGAGGGCCGCGTGCCACGGCGCGCTCAAGCCGGTGACGATTTGCGGCAGTTGCAAACCGATCGCGATGAAAACAAAACCGTTGAGCAAGAACGTGAAGACCGACCAGAAGGCTCCGCCGATCAAACGCGTTTCTGAGTCGTAGATTTTTGCCGAACGCCGGCCCAGATAGATCCCAGCCGTCACCGCGGCTAGCACGCCGGACACGTGCACTACCTCGGCGGGGAGATAGGCGGCGTACGGCGCGATCAGCATCAGGACCGTCACGAGCGTCGCGTCCGAAAGTTGCATGCGCGTCAGGAACCGCTGGAAAAATTCGAAAGCGAGCGCGACGACGATTCCGACGGCAATTCCACCGATGCTGACGAGCACGAACGCCAGCGCCGCATTCGTCAGCGAGAACGCGCCGCTCAATACCGCCGCGATTGCGAAGCGATAGAACACCAGCGCCGACGCATCGTTCACCAGACTCTCGCCGCTCAGAATCGCCGCCGTACGGCGCGGGACCGCCAAACGTTCGAGGACAGATTGTGCGGCGATCGCGTCGGGCGGAGCGACGACGGCACCCAAGACGAACGCTAGCGGCCAACTCAGCGCCGGCATCAACGCGTGAGCGACGACCGCGACGACGACGGTTGTGAAGACGACCAAGCCGATGGCCAGCAGCGCGATCGGGCGGCGGTTGCGCTTGAACTCGATCCAATCGGTATGCCAACCCGCGGAGAACAACAACGGGGGCAGCACCAACAAGAATACGTACTGCGGATCCAGCGCCATCGCCGGCAACCCCGGAATGAACGCCAACGCAACGCCGCCGATCACAAACGCGACCGGATAAGGAACGTTGATGCGTTTGGCGAGCAGCGACAGTCCAGTTACCGCACCGAGCAAAACCACCAACAGCAGCGCGACGGTCATACGCCCGACCTTCGCATCGTGTCCGCTAGAATCCGTGTTCGGCGTCGTGCCGGTGCAAGAAGAGCCTGGCGTCGTCGATCGGTAACGCGAAACCGATAGAGCGTTCGTCGTCGAAGCGCGATTCGGCAATTCCAACGATTTCGCCGGTGTCGGCCAGGAAGACCGGGCCGCCGCTCTCGCCCGGAACGATCGGCAGGGTCACTTCGAGGGCATGTTTTCGCAGCGACGAGAGACGGCCGGTATTGAGCGACGTCGCCAAACCCAGGGCCTCATCGTTGAACTCGTCGGGAATCGGATAGCCGATCAAACCGATCACCGCGCCGACGCGATCGGCCAGATGCGCCGAACTGCCCAATCTCACGACCGGAAGATCGGGTACGGCCGTCCGCACCAGCGCGACGTCCAAATCGGTGTCCTGTGCGACCACGCGCCCCGGAACGCGACGCTTGTTGTCGATGGTCACACGCAAGTTCCAGGCTCCGTCGATGGCGTGCTGGACGGTCAGCACGTCGCTGCCCCACGGCCCACTGGCCACCACGATTCCACTGGCGTAGGCATCGTCGTAGGGGTCGCTCTTGTGCTCGGCCGGAACGCGCATGGTCAACAGGACCACCGACGGCTCGAGGGCCCCGACCGCGGCAATCACCGCATCGTCGGAATTGCGCGTGACGCAACCCGCCGGTATGGATGCCAAGATGATGGCCGCAACGGCCGCGAGGGGAAGTTTCATCGAGCCGCGTTCTTCGCGGCGTCAGCTTGCGCCTCATCGACGAGCACCGCTCGCAACTCATCCAAGCCTAAGCCGCTGCGAGCACTGACCGCCAACGCATCGCCGGGAAGGATCGCGCCCGGCGTCAAGTCGCTCTTGTTGAACACCAACAAGCGACGGGTTCCGTCCAACTCGAGCTCGGTGAGGATCGCTTCGACCGAGGCGCGTTGACGCGGCCAATCCGGGTTGGAAGCGTCGAGCACGTGGATCAGCAGGTCGGCCGAACGCAGTTCTTCCAGCGTGGCGCGGAACGCGTTGACCAGATCCTTGGGCAAATCCGTGATGAATCCGACGGTGTCGGCTAGGCGCACGTAGGTTCCGGGCGCGAGGTATAGGCGGCGCACGGTCGGGTCCAGCGTCGCGAACGGTTGGTCGGCGACCAGCGCGTCGGCTCGGGTGAGCGCGTTGAGCAACGACGATTTGCCGACGTTGGTGTATCCGACCAACGCGACGAGCGGTTCGCGGTGCGGTGCCGCGCGACGGGTCGCGCGCTGGCGCCGAACACCTTCTAACTGGCGTTCGAGAATGGCGACGCGCTGTGAGATCTTGCGCCGATCGACTTCTAGTTTGGTTTCGCCCGGACCGCGCGTGCCGATGCCGCCGCCTAACCGTGACAGATCGGCCCCCAGGCCGATCAGGTTGGACTGACGGTACTTCAACTGCGCGAGTTCGACCTGGACCTTTCCTTCGCGACTGCGCGCGTGTCGCGCGAAGACGTCGAGAATCAACATCGTGCGGTCGACGATCGGCAACGGAACGATCTTCTCGAGGTTCTTGCGTTGACGCGTTCGCAAGTCGTTGAAAACGAACACGATCGACGCGTCGATCGCTTTGGCATGCTCGGCGATTTCGTGCGCCTTCCCGCTCCCGACCAGGGTCGATGCGTCCACGGCGTTGCGGCGCTGCACGATGCGATCGACCACACGCGCGCCGGCGGCGTCGATCAACGCTTCAAATTCGAGCAGTTCGGGTTCCAGCGGTCGTTGCGGATCGTCCAGATCGACGGCGACGACCAACCCGCGCGGCGCCTCGGGGACTAACGCTTGCGGGGCGTGAGACGCTCGATGAGCCATCGCAACCCTTCATTGTAACGTGGACCGGGACGCTCGAGCAGGGCGGCATCGGCAAGCACGTAGACGCGATGCTCGCGCACCGCCGACAGCGAACGCCACGGTTCGCGATCCAGCACCGTGTCCAGGCGCGTCGCCGCGTCGGTCACGATCGCGTCGGGTTGCAAACGCAGCAACGCCTCGGCGCTGTAGCTGCCGTACGCACCCGACAGTGAGTTCACCGCGTCACTGGCGCCGGCCAAACCGATCAATGTGGCGATATACGATTGCGGACCGACCGTAAAGATCGGTCCGGTTCCCAGCGCGACGAACACCCTGGGCGGATGCGCCGCGTGCCCCACGCCCGCCCGCAGCGCCGCGGTCTGCCGGTGCAGCGAAGCGATCAGCGCGCCGGCGGCGGCCGCACGACCGGTCAAGGCGCCCAGCGTTCGAATGTCGGTGAAGACGTCGTCGAACGTGTCGTCGGGCAAGGTATCGACCGTCAATCCGGCCCGACGCAACGGTTCGATCGAGCGCAACTGGGCCGGAATTGCCAGCACCACGTCGGGACGTAATGCCACGATCTTTTCGGCGTCCAGCGACGAGAAGTCGCCGACGATCGGAACGCCTTTGGTACACGGGACGTCGTCGGCGTAAGCCGAGGTCCCCACCAACTGATCGGCGCCCCCGATCGCGCACAGATCCTCGACCAGCGACGGAATAAGCGCCACAATTCGGCGTTGGGACGGGGGCGTGTGCGAGGGAGCGACCGCAGGCGAACACGCGGCGACGGTCAGCAGCAGCAGGGCGCAGAACGCGCTTGAAAATCGTCCGGGCACGCCTCGCACGTTCGCAATCCAGGAGCGCGCGCCTTCGTGGACGTACTACTGACAGCCTAAAGGCTTGCGCGCGGGAAGCCGGTGAAACGCCGGCACGGTCGCGCCACTGTATGCGGGGAGCCGCCCTACTGCCACTGCCGCGCGAGCGGCGGGAAGGCACGGGCAGCGCGAAAAGCGCACGGCAACGATCCGCAAGTCAGGATACCGACGCAAACCTTTGCACGACCACCTCGCGAAAAGGAAGGTTTGCCATGCATCGATATGCCGTACTGCGCGCGCTGTGCGTAGCCGCTCTCACCGTCTCCTCGACCCTCGTCGCGCGCGCGGACGCCGCGCCCACGCCCACGCCCGCGCCCTCGAGCGCGCCGCAAATCGCGCACGTCGTCACCAGCGATCGCGCCGACGAAACGCCGACTTCGGCGGCGCGCACGACCTACGTCGTGACCAAAGCCGAGATGCTCGGTCACGGTTACCGCACGATCGCCGACGCAATCGCAACCCTGCCGGGCGTCAATCTCGTACGCTACGGCCCGGGCGCGGCGGCCGCATCGGTCGGTATCCGCGGCAGCAGTTCGTCCCAAGTCCTGGTCCTCATCGACGGCGCTCCCGCGGCCGGCGCGCAACTCGACTCGGTCGATCTTGCCGCGATCCCCACCAGCGGCGTCGAACGCATCGAAGTCGTCGAAGGCGGCGGCTCGACGCTGTACGGCTCGGGTTCGATCGGTGGCATCATCAACATCATCACGACGCCGCTCAAAGAAACGGTGGTCGACGCTCGCAGCGGTTCGTTCGGCCAGCGCGATCTGCGCATCCAAACCTCCAACGTTTCGTTTGCGCGCAGCGTCGGCACCGACAACTTTCGGCTTCCGGATGGTTCGACGTTGGCCAACGCCGACTATAACGTCACCGCCGGAAGGGTCTCGCTGGACCGATCGCTGGGCTCGATCCGAGCCACCTTCTCGGCGGGCATTACGCAGCGCCACCAAGGCGACAACGGCGGCGATGCGTTCTTTTCTGCGACCACCCGTCAAGACGACGTCACGCGCGACGCGCACGCCGTGCTGAACTATGCCTCCGGAAACGCCACGACGACGCTGCAGCTCGACGGCACGTCGCTCGCGCTGGAACTCACCTGCGATTCGCCCGTGGACGCGAGCTGCCTCAATAGCTATTTGCCGTCGCCCTCACCGTTCGCGCAATTGCTCACCGAAGGCCGAGTGCAGGCGAGTCTACGAACGGTGATCGATAACCCTCGCGGAACGACGATCGCCGGCATCGATTTGGCGCGCGGCGTCGCGCGGGTCGACGACGGTACCGACCCGCTCGAGATTCACCCGTTCGATCAAACCGCGGCCTATATCCAGCAGCGTTGGTCGCTGGCCCGCGGCAATCTCGTCTATGCGGGCATTCGCGGCGAACGCGACGGCGCTCCGGGCGGCGCGTTTTCACCCTCGCTGGGCGGTGTCTTCAACCTTGCGGCGCACACCCACGTCCGCATCAACGCCGCAACCGCGTTCCGCGCACCGACCGCAGACGATCTCTACTATCCGTTCTTCTCCAACCCGCTGTTGGTTCCCGAAAGGACGCGGGTCGGCGACGTCACCCTCGACAACGACGCGATCTTGGGCGGCGTCGCGTTGGGCTGGTTCTCGACGACCGGAACCAACTTGATCGTCGACGACGGCTCCTACGTTCCGCACAACGTCGGACATGCGTCGATCGCCGGATTGACTTTCACCGCCAAGACGCGCCCGCTGCACGGCATCACGTCGTCGCTGGAAATCACCAACCTGTACCGGGCGCAAGATCTCGACAGCGACCCGACCACCGACGTCTATGCGGGGCAGCGGCTGCCCGGGCGCGGACCCGTCTTCCAAGCCAATCTCGAACTGGCGTACGCAGGCGTCGGTGCAGTGCAGAGCGTGGGGATCGACGACCGCAGCGTGGGCGCTCGCGGCGCGGTCAATCCGATGCTTTCGACCTTCGATCAACCGACGGGGTATTCGCGGATCGACGCGTTCGCGCGCCTGCGCGTCGGCGAGCGCGCGCTGCTAACGTTGCGCGGATTCAATCTGGGCGACGAACGCTATGCGGAAATCTCGGGCGGCTATCCGATGCCGGGCCGCTGGTTTGCGCTGGAACTCTCGTCGCGTTAGTGACATGATCGCACGACTGGTAGGCTTGCTGCTGTTAGCGTTGGTGGCGCTGGGCGCGAGCCTGCTCGTCGGCGGAACCTTCGTCGCGCCCGCGGACATCGTCGGCGCGTTGTTGCATCCGCACGCTTCCCCCGACTCGACCATCACCATCGTGTGGATGCTGCGATTGCCGCGCGTGGTTATCGCGGCTGCAGTCGGCGCCCAACTGGCTATCGCCGGCGCGCTCTTGCAAGGAATGCTGCGCAATCCGTTGGTCGACCCGTACCTCACAGGCGTCAGCGCGGGCGCTGCGGCGGCGATCGCGGTCGCGATCGTCGTCGGCGTCGCGGCTCCGCTGATTCCTGGGATCGGCTTTGCGGCGGGTCTTGGCGCATCGTTGCTGGTGGCGGCGCTGGCGCGGCGCGGCGCGGGCTTGGATGCCAATCGCCTGATCCTCGCGGGCGTTTCGCTTTCGGCGCTCTTCTCGGCATTCATCGCGCTGATCCTCACCCGACAGCAATCCGCGGACTACGCTGGCGCGATCATCGCGTGGCTGGCCGGCTCGATGGCCGGTCGCGGCTGGAGCGATTTGCTGCTCGCGCTGCCGTATACGGCAATCGGACTTGGTTTGGCGGCGTTGGCCGTGCCGATGCTCAACGCTCTGCGCGTCGGAAACGCACGCGCGGCGGCAGTCGGCGTCGACGTCGATCGCGCGCAGTGGCTGATCCTGGCAGCGTCCGCCCTGCTCACCGCAAGCGCCGTCGCGCTCGCCGGCATCGTTGGTTTTGTCGGCTTGATCGTTCCGCATCTGGCGCGCCGCGTCGTCGGAAGCGACGCGCGCATCCTCATCCCGGCATGCGCTCTCATCGGAGTTACGCTCTGCACGCTCGCCGACGCCGCCAGCCGCAGCTTGGTAGCCCCAGCCGAACTCCCCGTCGGCGTCCTGCTCGCATTCATCGGCGTGCCGACGTTCTTGTATCTCTATCTCCGACGCGGAGCCGCCCTGTGATCGCCGCGCGCAACGTCCGCATCGACATCGGTGGTCGAACGTTACTGCGCGACGTCGACGCCGCCATCGATTCCGGTGCGTTTGTCGGTGTGCTCGGCGCCAACGGCGTCGGAAAGACCACGCTCCTGCGAGCGATCGACGGTCGCCACCCGCTGGCCGCCGGAACGCTGACGCTCGACGATCGCGCCGTCGCCTCATTCGACAGCACGACGCGCGCGCGCAGCATCGCGTTGGTCACCAGCGACGATTCTCCGATCGACAACCTCAGCGTCCGCGAAGTCGTCGCCACCGGCCGCTACCCGTTCCACCGCTGGTGGCAATGGAGCGCCACGCCCGCCGACGATGCCGCCATCGACGCCGCCCTGCAAGCCGTCGGCATGCACGCTTTCGCGCAACGTTCCTTCGCAACGCTCTCCAGCGGAGAACGCCAACGCATTTGGCTAGCGCTTGGGCTCGCCCAAGAAGCACCGCTCTTGCTGCTCGACGAGCCGACGTCCCACTTGGACGTCCGGGTCGCACACGATATCTTGCGGCTCCTGCGCCAACAAGCCCGCGCTGGAAAAACGGTCGTCTGCGCGATCCACGATCTCAACGAAGCCGCCGCATTCGCGGATCGCCTCATGCTGCTCGGCGACGAACGCGTCATCGCCTTCGACATCCCCGAGCGCGTTCTCACAACTGCAAACCTGGAGATCGCCTACGGAATCGAGATGGAGGCGATACGCACCGCCTCCGGCAGCATCCGCGTCTTCGCAGTGTGATAGTGTCGCTACAACCTACCGAGCATCACGCGCAAGTCCGACGCCATGACCCAGCCGGTTTGACCGCGGTACTTGCCGCCGAGGAGTTTGATGAGGACGGCGTCGTCGAGTGTCGAGCGATATTTTGGATGAACGTAGCGCGGGACACAAGCCAGCACGAGCGCGCGCGTACCGGGCGACGCCAACCGCGCGTGCGGCAAGAGCGATTGGTCGATGTCGAACGAGCCGGTTTGATAACTTTCTAGGCGGAACCGCGACTCCCACACGAACACGTCGGGATCGCCGAAACTGCCGTAGAGCGCGACCCGCGAGCCGGTTCGCAGCCCGCAGTTCGCCGACGCCGGCGCGATGCCGAGAACCAGCAACGCGACAACGCACGCGCAGGCTGCCAATATCCTCCTACGCATTTGGCGCCTCGGGCTCGCGCACGCGTATCGCGATGATGGCCAGGTCGTCGCGCATCCGATTGCGACCCAAAGCCCGGATCCTGGCGACGAGTTCGTCGCACATGCGCTGCGGCTGCGGGTCGGCGCGCTCGATCAATTCCATCGCGCCCTTTTCGCGCAGTTGTTTCCCGCGCCGATCGCGGGCTTCGGTTAAGCCGTCGGTTGCTAGGACGATCGTGTCGCCGGGCTCGAGGTGGACGGCTTGCGTCCCGAACGGTTCCTCCATCACGCCCAAGACCGGGCCGGTGACGGCGAGTTGTTGCACGCCACTAGAACGACGGACGAAGGCCGAATCGTGCCCGGCGGAGGCGTAACGCAATACCAACGCTTCCGTGTCGAGCACGCCCACGAGCATCGAGACGAACAAATACGGATTATCGACGGTCTGCGCGAAGGCGGTGTTGAATTCGGCCAGGATCGCGCCGGGTTCGCGACGGCGCAACGCGATGGCGCGAATCGTGAATTTGATGAACGCGGTCAACACGGCCGCGTCGACGCCTTTGCCGCTTACGTCGGCGATTAAAACGAGCGCCAGCGATTCGGAAAGCCGATAGACGTCGAAAAGATCGCCGCCGACGGCCAGCGCTTGGTCGGCCGACGCGTACGCGCTGCCGACATCGCAGTTAGGCAGCGGAACGACCCGGCTGATGTACGCGCGCTCCAAAATCGCAGTCGTTGCGCGCTCTTCGTCGAGCTGCTTTCGCGCGCGAGAGCTGAAAGCGTTAAAGAGCATCGCCAACAGCGCGAAGAGGACCAGCCACGCCGATCGACCGATGATCGTGTAGTTAAATTGGGCCAGCGTATCGCGAATCAACTGTTGGCTCTTCTGTTCGACCAGGCCGCGCATCTCGTCGACGATGCTGTTCTCGTAATCCGAATAGGCCTTGTTTCGTTTTTCCAAATCGGCCGGCACGCTATCGGGATGCGCGAGCAGCGGTTGCGCGACGTTCTTGCGCCAACTTTGCTGCGTGCGATCGTAATCGTCCAACCCCGCCAGCGCTTGGTCAACCCCTTGGTCCTTTAGGGCTTGACGGACGGTCGACTCCTTTTGCTCGAACTGTTGCGCGCTGGCTTGATACTCCTGAGCGTAAAACGGATCGCGTGTGATCGTGTATCCGCGAACGGAATTCTCTTGATCGATCTGCAAACGCAGCAGCTCCTCGATCGTCAGTTGCGCTTGTTGAATGCGGGTTTCACGATCGAAAGTCGCCGCGATCTCCGCGCGCGCTTGGAACGAACCCTGAATAGCGAACGCCAGCGCTATTCCGAGCGCTATGGGTCCAAACATCGTTCCAATTAAACGACGAAACGCCGGCGTGGTCTTCACCAACGCGGGGCATTCTCGATAGGTGACGCCATAGGGGCCTCCGAAGCACAGCCCGCTATGCAGGCGCAGATAGATCCTGGTATTTTCAAGTCCTACGACGTTCGCGGAATTTATCCGTCCGAGTTTAGCGACGAGGCCGCCTACCGGATCGGCCGGTGCCTTGCGGCGCTATTGGGCGCCAAGCGCATCGCGGTCGGTCGCGACATGCGACCGTCGGGCACCACACTCTTCGAAGCGTTCGCGCGCGGGGCGACCGAGTCCGGCGCCGACGTGACCGATATCGGCTTGGTTTCGACCGACGCGTTGTATTTTGCGGTCGGCAAGTACGGTTTCGATGGCGGCGTCATGATTACCGCCTCGCACAATCCGGCGCAATACAACGGAATGAAGTTCACGCGCGATCGCGCGCAAGCGATCTCGCTGGACACCGGGCTTTCCGAAGTCCGCGATCGCATCGTCAGGAACGACCTTCCGCCCAAGGCTGCTACCCCCGGCGCGATCTCGCACACCAACGTGCTCGATGCGTTTGCCGACCATTGCCTGCACTTCATCGACGCCCAAAAGATTCGGCCGTTCAAAATCGCCATCGATGCGGGAAACGGCATGGCCGGCGAGACGGTTCCGTATGTTTTCAAGCATCTCGCCTGCGACGTGGTTCCGCTGTATTTCGAACTCGACGGCAGCTTCCCCAACCACCCGGCATCGCCGATCGAACCCGAGAACATGGCCGACCTTCAGGCGGCGGTCATCAAGCACCGCTGCGATCTGGGCGTCGCCTTCGACGGCGATGCGGACCGCATGTTCGTCGTCGACGAGAAGGGCGACCTGATCGACGGCAGTACGATCACCGCGTTAGTGGCGCTCAACACGCTCGAGAAGCACCCCGGCGCAAGGATCCTCTACAACCTGATCTGCAGCCGCAGCGTTCCCGAGTTGATACAACGCGCCGGAGGCGTTCCGGTCCGTTCCCAAGTCGGGCATTCGATCATCAAAACAATCATGCGCGACGAAGACGTCACTTTCGGCGGCGAACACAGCGGGCATTTCTATTTCAAAGATAACTGGTACGCCGATTCGGGCATGATCGCCCTGATGCAATGCTTGGAAGTCTTCAGCAACACGAGCGATCCGGTCAGCAAGGTGATCGCGCCGATCGACACGCGCTTTCGTTCGGGCGAAATCAACAGCGCCGTCAAAGACGCCAAAGCCAAGATGGATGAAATCCAGGCTCATTACGCCGATGCGACGATCGATCATCTCGACGGCGTCACGATCGGTTACCCGAACTGGTGGATGAACGTGCGCCCTTCCAACACCGAGCCGCTGCTGCGGCTCAACGTCGAAGGCGACACCAAGGAATTGATGGAGCGCCACCGCGACGAAGCGTTAGCGTTGATACGCAGTTAGCCAATTCGATGCGGAACCCCCTC